>CAZHHK010000014.1:0-36447 GCA_964531405.1 uncultured Spirochaetales bacterium
TATTATCGGTATATCTAACGCAAGGGGTGGTTTCCTAAATGGGGTTAGGCACCAGTTGTAAATTCTTTTATTTCAAAAACTTTCGGACAGTAGTGTATTTTTGTTTTAAAAGAATTATTGAATAGCTTAACTTTTAGATAGATATAGATATTGAATTTTTATAAACTCTTTTGTATTTGTTTTGCCACGGGAAATTAATCACCTTCGACTTCACTTACTAATGCTTCAAAAAGAGTTACTACATCTTTATTCATCTTCCTTAATGAAGCGGAAATATTTTTTGCTATTTTTAAAAGCACTTTGTATCCAAACAATGGATCGTTTTCACACATGTCTATGAAATTTTTTCTGTGTATTGAAAAAACTGTACAATCGTTTTCAGCTAAGACTGTTGCTGATCTTGTCTCGCTATCGATGAGTGCAATTTCACCAAAAAATATATTATTTTCAGCCGACATTATATTTACCGTGTATTTTTCCTGATATACGGTAGTTGACTTTATGATCCTGATTGTGCCTGAATGCAGTATATACAATTTATCGCCGACATCTCCTTCTTTTATGATTATCTGCCCTTCCTTAAATATTTCTTTTTTTGTATTTCTTGCAATATTTAAAAGACGTTCCTCATCATTAATAAAGTCATTGAATAAATCGATATTTCGTATTCTTTCGAGTATTTCATTACTATCTTGAATCATTCTTAAGCTCCGCCTATTATTATTGCCATTGAATGTTCTTTGATTATATATTCAAAACCGGGATTTAATACGGGGTTGTTTGGTTTTAATTCCTTAACTTTCTGCAAGTTTTCCACAAGTTTTGAGATATCAGGAGTTTTTTGGGCGTTTATAAGTGCTTCGCTTTTTCTTGAATAAAAGTTGCCTGTATTTTCAAGAATACCGATGAGTATGGCTTTCTTTTGATTTGTAAAATAATCAAAAGCATTTTTAAAACTTATCCCTATTAATGACTGAGGTATTTTTTCTATAGAAATTTTTCTGTTGTTTTCTACATCTAAAAGGTCTCTGACAACGTGGCTTATTCCAGAGCCTGACGAGGCATTTATTAACAACACTCTTTCGTATTCTTTTGATAAGACGATTTCATCGCAATGAGCCATTTGCAGATATTTTTCAAATTTTTCGTCCAAAAGCTCTGCTATTGTATAAATATTTTTGTTTAATTTATTTAAACTCATTGCGGTCATTATTGTTCTAGAATCAATTTCAAGAGGATTATAATTAGCAGTCATATCAGCCAGGATAAGAGCTTTTTTTGCCTGTTTAATATTAGCCTTTAACAAAATTGATTCATCAATAAAATCGCCATAAATAAAATTAATGAGCTTATATTTGGGTTTTTCTAGCATAAGCTGCATATAATCTTGAGCCATATTAATGAGCACAATGTCGTTTATATCATATTGAGGATTTGCATCCATAATACCATCTAAAATTAATTCAAAATCGTTTTTCCAGCCGCAGATTATAAAATGGTTTTGTTTTTTTTTCAATTTTAATAACCCCCGTTCTTTTTTTAATTGTTTTTCTATTAAAGATGATGATATTTGACCTGTTACACCGGCTATGAAAACAACTCCAAAAATCATGGCGAAGATGCCAATAAATCTGCCAAACATAGATATCGGAGTTATATCTCCATAGCCAACTGTGAGCAAGGTGCTTATCATATACCAGAATGAATCAAAAAAGTTTCTTACATTATTATTGCCGGATTTTTTTTCGATAATAAAAAATAGCAATGTTGATAATATTGTGATAACAATTAATATTGTTGCAATTCTTAATTTTGGGCTTTGTAAAAAAGTTTTAATTAAATTTTTAGTTTTTTTATTAAAAAAGAAATTCATTGTGAAATTCTCATTGCTTATTAAATATTATTAAGAATTTCGGATTATTATTATAAATTATTAAATTATTAAGCTCGCTTAATTAAAAAAGCTGTCTTAATATTTATAAGACAGCTTATAATGGTTTTTAATTAATTTTTATATATTATAACTTTATAGTTAAATAAGAGTATATGAAGTTTTCCCAATTATAAAATGTAGGCACAACTTCTTTTTGTGGTACTCCAGAGGTATTTTTTCTTGCTGTACCGAAAGTCAATAAAGGATCAGTGCTTGATACTAACACAACACCTGTGTATCCTATACCTAACTCCAGCCAATCTTTTTTAAAATTGATGCCTGTTTTAATACCGGGTCTGAATTCTGTATAAACACCGATTTTGTTAAAATCATCTTCGTCATCTTTACCATTAATCCAACTGCCATTTGACTGACTGATGATACTGTAAAAGCCAATATAAGGTTTAATCGTGCCCCATAAATCAAAGTTAAACCCAATGTACTGTTTTATACCATCAAGCATGTTTGTCTTAACCGATGAAGATGCCCTGTCTTTATAAGAATAAAAATAAAGGTTGTATTGATTTTGAAAATCTGGATTGTAAATTGTTGCCAGTAAATACATATCATAAGCTAAAGAACATTTGATCTCTTTTGGCGCGAAGAAATGGAAAAACTCGAATTCCACTGCAAGTTTATCGACTTCAATCTGGAATTTCTGGAAAAGTTTGTTTTTGTCATCGCCCCAGTATCCTGTACCATAATATTCTTTAGCATCGCCTCTATCTGCGTTGGGGAATTTGTACATTGCAGGGTAAAGATAAAATTCAAATAATGCATTGATTTTCCAGCTTAAACCGAAATCATATTTACCGCTCATTGCGAGTATAGGTGTTAATCTTACTTCAATACCGCCGGTTGTTGCTGTTGTGCTCCAGGGTGAGTTTAAGTCGTTATTCAATCTGAATTCAAATCCTGGTGCGATTGTCATAACTTTATCAATCATAAAGATAAAGTCTGCTCCAGTGTAAAATCTGTTTCTGACTCTCATGTTTACTGTAGAAGATGTATTTTGAGCGAATCTAAAATCCATCCTGTCTTTTAACCAAACACCGATATTAAAAAATTTTAATGGTGTAAATGTAATACTTGGCTTTAATTCATGCCTCATATACACCTGACCGCCATTACCGCCAACAGAAGAATCGGCTACTTCTGCTGTTTGTGAGTCTTTAACACCACTTTCTAGCAAGGTCTTATATTCCAGACCGATTTTTCCAGGGAATTTTAAACTTTCAGTCTTTTTTTCTTCTTCTGCATTAATATTTAAACAAATAACAAATATTAAGGCAACAATCATTGATGATAATCTTAAAAGATTATTTTTTATCATTGATATCATTTAATTTCCTCCTATTTTCTTTTTAATTTTATCAAGATGGCTGGAAATTAATTAATTAATGTTAGCGTTTTATGAAAGAAATGTTAAATGTTTATTAATTTTTTAGAAAGATTTGTTTTTTACAAATTATATAGTAAAATTTACAAAAAAAGCTGCAGAATTATCTGCAGCCGTATAGGAAAAAATGAATAAAAATTAATATCTATAGTGTTCTGGTTTATATGGACCTTCAATAGGCACCCCGATATAATCCGCTTGTTTTTTTGTTAATTTTGTCAATTTTACACCGATTTTTTCAAGGTGCAGTCTGGCAACTTCTTCATCAAGCTTTTTAGAAAGTCTGTAAACCTTTTTTTCATATTTATCTTTATTCTTCCATAAATCTATCTGTGCAAGAGTCTGATTTGTAAAACTGTTTGACATTACGAATGATGGATGTCCTGTAGCACAGCCAAGATTCACAAGTCTGCCTTCAGCAAGAAGGAAAATGGCGTGTCCATCAGGGAAAATGTATTTATCAACTTGAGGTTTGATGTTTACTTTCTTTATTCCAGGATATTCATTTAACTTTTCAACCTGGATTTCATTATCAAAGTGTCCGATATTGCATACTATTGCCTGATCTTTCATGTTTGCCATGTGCTCAATTGTAATTATATCACAATTGCCTGTTGTGGTAACATAAATGTCGGCAAATTTTAATGCATCTTCTACTGTTTTTACCTCATATCCTGCCATTGCGGCTTGAAGTGCGCAGATAGGGTCGATCTCGGTTACTATAACTCTAGCTCCAAATGCCCTTAATGATTGAGCAGAGCCTTTGCCAACATCACCATAACCGCACACAACGGCAACTTTACCTGCTATCATAACATCGGTTGCCCTCTTGATACCGTCACACAATGATTCTCTACATCCATAAAGATTGTCAAATTTTGATTTTGTAACAGAATCATTCACATTTATTGCAGGAACAAGGAGTTCGCCCTTTTCCATCATCTGGTATAATCTGTGAACACCAGTTGTAGTCTCTTCACTTACGCCTTTCCATTCTTTGACTATCTTATGCCATTTTTGAGGATCATTTTTTAATTCTTCTTTTAATAAATTATTTATTATTTGTAATTCCTTGTTGTCGGTAGGTTCATCAAGTATTGAAGGATCATTTTCTGCCTTGAAGCCTCTGTGGACCAATAATGTTGCATCACCGCCGTCATCGACGATCAATTGAGGTCCCAATCCATTTTCAAAAGTTAAAGCTTGCAATGTACACCACCAATAATCTTCAAGGGTTTCGCCTTTCCATGCAAAAACAGGTGTGCCTGTTTTTGCTATTGCTGCGGCTGCATGATCCTGTGTTGAGAATATATTGCAACTCGCCCATCTCACGTTAGCTCCCAGTGATTTTAATGTTTCTATTAAAACCGCTGTCTGTATTGTCATGTGCAATGAACCAGATATTCTAACGCCATTTAAAGGTTTTTCTTTAGAATACTTTTCTCTTACTGACATTAAACCGGGCATTTCCTGTTCGGCAATCTCTATTTCTTTTCTTCCCCAGTCGGCAAGATTAATATCAGCAACCTTGTAATTTAAGATTTTTGAATTCATTTAATTATCTCCATTTTTATATATTTAATAATCCCGATTACATCGAGTTTTTTTCCGCTAAAATTATAATGACATTATGTTTATTTAAATTATTCAAACCAGATTTTATTATTTGCCTGTCAATTTTAAAACCATTTGTAATAAGCCAACTCGACAGTTCTTCCATTGTAAAACCAAGCCATAGATCAGCGTATTTTTCTCTCATTGATTCATCTTCATGAGAGAGGAGTTCTATTAAAAGTAGCTTGCCTGACTTTTTTAAAATCCTTGCTGTTTCAGCTAAAACTTCAGCAGGATTTGAAAGATGGTGGAGCACCATATTGATAAAAGCTCCATCTATACTTTGAGATTCAAACGGCATTTTAGTAATATCGCCTAATTTTAGTTCGTAATTAAGATTATTATTTTTACAAATATGCTCGGATAACTGTATCATAGAAGGAGACGAGTCGATGCCTATAACTTTGTTTGAATATTTGGCAAGGAGAGGGAAATTTTTACCGGTGCCACATCCTATATCGATAAGACTCTCCATTTTGTTTTTATCAAAAAAAGTCAATGCCTCTTTAACCGAATAAATATTTTTAAAAAGCTCTTCCTGTAGATAATCATAATTGGTACCAATGGAATTAAAAAAATCTTCTGCATTTTTTTTGCGTTTGGTAACAATTGCCTCAAGCCTTTTTATATCTTCATCATAATTAGGGATTATAGTTGAATTCAAATTTATTATTTCATAGATTTGGTTTAATATTGGATTTTTATCTATATCATTGAATCTGTAATAAATTAAAGAGCCTTCTTTTTTATTTACAACAATTTGGCTTTCCTGTAAAATTTTTAGATGATGAGAAATATTTGACTGTTTTCCATTTACTATGTATTGTATTTCATTCACATGGAAAGAACCTTTGATTAGTAGTCTTAGTATTCTAAGTCTCATTTCGTCGGCTAAAGATTTAAATAGTTTGACAAGAGTTAATTCATGATATATAGATATTGACATATATTAATATATTAATATAATATTATAAAAATGTCAATATTTAGTCAAAAATACTTTTAAAATTTATAAAAATTTGATATTTTTTATATTATCTGCCTGTATAATAATTACAGAATATTAACTATAGAATCAGATTGTTATCTTTAATTATGGAGAATTAAAAATTTATGAGTGTCAGTAGTGAGGCAACAATAAATAACAGTAAAGGTATTCATGCAAGGCCATCAAGTGAAATTGCCCGAGAAGCATTAAAGTATAAATCAACGGTGACAATAACATACAATAATAAAAGCGCAAATGCAAAAGATGTACTTCAGTTAATCATGCTTGAACTTTTTCAAGGTACTAATGTAATAATAACCGCCGAAGGAGATGACGAGAAGGAAGCATTGGAAAACATTAAAAAGTATGTTGAAAAAATTTATGAATATGATTGATCTGAATTGGCATCACTATAGAGTTTTTTTATTAATTGAGATAAAAATAATTCCGATAATATTATAAACAAGGGATTATTAATCATGCATGGATGCATAACAAAAAAATCAATTCTATTCTTTTTTTTTATAATAATAAGTATTAGTTTATATTCCGAGGTTTTTTCCTTTAAATATATAAAAGATTCAAAACAGAGAGTTGAAGCCTACATAAACGGAAAGCAATATGTCAATAATCAATTCGTTGCGGATTATTTCCAGAAGTATAAAACGATAAAAACGATTAAGGATGTGATAGGAGATACTGCAACAATACAGGATGAATATTACTATTATAATTCTAACGTATTTATAACGAATCAAACGCTTCAAATAAATGATAACATAAATATTGTTTACACAAAAGACAGCAGAGGGAAGATGGTAATCACAGGATCATACAGCCTGCCTACATTGAGGAATGTGCCTTATTTTCTTGATTCTGATATCACTCCCGGCTATAAATGGACTGTTTTAGCAACAGAGGTTCAGGATTTATTCAATGATAAAGTTATATCTATTTTCCCGATTGAAGTCCGTTATGAATTTTTAGGATATGAAAAACTCAATGGTGCTGATTGTGCAAAATTTAAATATTCATATAAAATTGATATTACAAATTCACCTCAGTATAAAATTGATAATAGAATTTTAAGGGTAATAGGCGAATCTGAGACAATAATGTACTTTGATAATATAAACGGTACAAGAGTCAAAGAAATCTACTCAAGAGATTATGCGTTTTTAATCAATAAAAGCGGCTATAGCACAACATATGAATTTATAGACAGCGGTGAAAGGATTTGGTACCCAATAGAATTAATGAATAAAGACAAAATAGTAGCCGATTTGAAAAATGAGCTTGATAGAAATAAAATTCAGGATACCGAAGTTAAAAAGGATGATAAAGGAGTTAAGCTATCTATAGAAAATCTACACTTTTATCCTGATTCTCCTGAGTTATTACCCGGTGAATATGAAAGATTGCAAAAAATAGCTACTTTATTAAAAAAATATAAAGACAAAGGCGTCATGATAATAGGACATACAACAGATAAAGGCACCGAAGAAGGTCGAAGAAATCTCTCTATCGAGAGGGCAAAAGTCATAATGGATTATCTTGTTCAGATGAATGCAATAAATATTAACAAATCTTCATACGGTGGCAAAGGGGGGACAGAGCCTATTGCCGATAATTCCACAGAAGAGGGAATGAAAAAAAATCGTAGAGTAGAAATATATATTTTGGAAGAATAAGCTATTAAGTTTAAAAAATTTAAGTATCTAGAGATTTTTAATCACTAAATACTCTGATAGGTTGTCTTAAAGCTATCCGTCTTTAAAATTACATCTCTCATTGAGACAGATTAAGAGATATGGCTTGACAATAGTATCCAAAATTGATATATAACCATAAAATATTTGCGAGTGTAGTTCAATGGTAGAACATTAGCCTTCCAAGCTAATTACGGCGGTTCAATTCCGCTCACTCGCTATTCTTTATAAAGAGGCATGAAAGCCTCTTTTTTTATTATCTGTTTGCTTATTCAAATCTATTATTGATTGGCCTTTATTTAAGTAGATTGTAAATTAAATTTAATATTTGCTGTCTGTTTGCAGTGGATATGACTCTTAGATTCAAGTAATATTATAGACAGATATACAGCCAAAAAAATCAGTGATTATATTGAGTATTTATGGAGCTCTGACCCCAATGATGATAAATTTAGTGTCTAATTTATAATTCTATGGGGTAAGTTTTTATTATTCGGGCTTTATTTACGCAAATGAATGTTAATTAATTTTGATATAGAGCTTTAGTTACCCTGTTTCTTCCGTTTTTTTTGGACTGGTACAAGGCTTTATCCACAAATTCTATGAAATCATTGTTGTACTTTATATAATTGGGATTAAATTCACCTACTCCGGCACTGATTGTTACTTTATAAGGACCGTCTTTCCCAGGGAATTCATAGCTTTCAATTGCTTTTCTTAAGCGTTCAGCCGCTTTATAGGCATGCTCAATATCTATTTCTGGCATCAGCACAACGAATTCCTCTCCGCCGTATCTTGCAGGCATATCTACATCTCTTGTGTACTGCACAAGTATGTTTGCAATTTCCTTGATTATAATGTCGCCCTGGAGATGTCCGTAGTTGTCGTTGAATTTTTTAAAATGATCGATGTCAAACATTATAAGTGAGAATTTATTTGTATATCTCTGTCCTTTTTTAATTTCTCTTAAAAGTCTCTCCTGGAATTGATGATGTGTATAAAGTTTGGTCATCCTGTCAACCGTTGCTTCCCTGAATAGATTTGCATTTTCGATTGATATACTGGCAAAGCTTAAAATATTTACGCAAAATTGAATGTCATTGGTGGAGTATGCAGAGTTAATCTGGCTTGCGCCTTGGAGGTACACGCCGACTATACTTTTAAAAGATTTTAAAGGGATTAAGAATTCAGGAGAATAATTTTTCAATTCATCGATTATGGCTTTATTTTTAAAATCCTTTGCAAATTGATCGAATGAAATTTGATTATATTCGTGTTTTTCAAAAAATTGAGTTAAAGGGGTAATGATTTTAAAATTTAGATGCACTTTGTCAAAGTGTGAACCTCTATATAAGTGCAGTACAGGAGAAAAATCATCAATGTCATTTTGAAGTATAAATCCTATAAAAGAGGTTTTGAATTTTCCATTAATTATCATGTTGACATTTTTAGTTATATAGTTAATATCCAATCCGGAAGTTATCTGTTTTGCGACTTCGATTATTTCATTTAAATTTAGATTTTCCTTTAAAATATCTTCATTGTTAGGCATACATGCTCTTTGTTGTTAAATAAGGCTTTTTTAATCTTATATTAATTTAAATATATTGTAAATATAAATGATAATTATTAAATAATAAAAAATATAAAATTTTGAAAAAAAATTAATATTTTGTTTTTTTCTTTAAATATATTATTATTTTTATATAAATGTATAAAAATAATTTCAATTATTGAATTAAGGAGGAATTATGGGAATTTTTGGAAAATTTGTGGATATTATTAAATCAAATATCAATGACATGATTGATAAAGCAGAAGACCCTGCAAAAATGGTAAAATTGATGATTATTGAGATGGAAGAAGCTGCGACAAAAGCGACCTCCTCTGTCGCAGGAGCAATGGCAAATGAAAAAAATCTCCAGCGAAAAGAAGAGCAGGCAAAGGCTGAGGCTTTAAGCTGGCAGGAAAAAGCGGCAAAGGCTTTAAAAGCAGGAAGAGAGGATCTTGCTAAAGAAGCTTTAGCAAAAAAAGTAAATTATGACAATCAGGCAAAACAGTTTGAGCAGATGAGGTTGCAATCTGAAAAAACTACACAGCAGTTAAGACAGCAGCTTGATGCAATAAAACAAAAATTAGAAGAAGCAAGAATGAGGGAAGCAACACTTATTGCAAGAAGCGAGTCTGCAAAGGCTCAAAAAGAATTCGCAAAAAATATGGGTAATATGAACAACAGTGCTTTTGCTAAATTTGATAAAATGGAAGAAAAAATAATGAAACAGGAAGCCGAAGCCGAAGCTCTAGGAGAATTAACCGGTGCTAATCTAAAAGAAGATGAATTTGCAAAATTGGAGAAAAACACTCAGGTGGATGACGAACTTGCAAAATTAAAACAGCAGTTAAATAAATAATAATTTAAAAAGGAGGAATCAAAATGCCAAAGTTTAAATTTTTAAAGGAAGGCGTTAATAAGAATTTGTTAGAAAAAACAAGGGCAAAGGTTGAAAAGTATTTAAAAAATATATTAAAACCTGACGAATTGATAAAATTAAATGATATCTATTCTTTTAGATTTGGTACAATAATGGTCCAGATTAAAATAATAGGCTATCATACAGAAGATGTTTTGGTAGAGGTGTTTTCTTATTTAGCTGAAGATATAAAATATTCAGCAGAGCTTGGTGAAAAATTGTTAAGATTAAATGCAACTCTGCATTTTGGCGGATTCGGTTTGACTTTTGATAATTCTATAATTTATGCTTATTCACTTGCAGGAGCTAATCTCGATTTTAATGAATTTCTTGCAGCGGTACAAACGGTTGCTACTATTTCCGACTCCTATGATGAATTGGTTAAAGAGATGGCTGTTTAACGGAGGCAGACTATGTTAAATTTTATCCTTAATGCTGTTGCCTCATCAAGCGGCAGTACCATGGCTGTTATGATTATAATCGGAATTATATTGATAGGCATAGGTATTGTTTTGATTTTCTTGCGAGCGGGGAAGCTAAACACCGTAAATGAAATGAAATATGTTCAGACTTCACAGATCGGCAATATCATAGAAAATCATAAAAGCATCTCCGGTGAATTGGGTAAAGGAGGATACAGCGAGTACGTAGAGTTAAAGGGTAATGGTAAATGCAGTAAACCTTTAAAGTCTCAGCATACCAATACCCCATGTCTGTGGTTTAGATCAACAGTTGTCAGGGAATATGAAGAAGAAAGAACAGTTACTGATTCCAATGGTAATAGAAGGACAGAAATTCATAGAGGGAGCGAAACGGTTTCAACAACCGAGGATTCGACGCCGTTTGATCTTGATGATGGCACCGGATCAATTAAGATCAATCCGCAGGGAGCAGAAATCATCGGCAAGCAGGTATACAACCAGTTTAAGCCGGGAGAATATTCTGGTCCGTTAAATATTGTTTTAAGTACGTTTAATAAGAGAAGGACAATAGGTTACAGATTTACAGAAGATTTAATACCGGTTGACCAAAAACTCTATATTCTTGGAGAAGCATCCGATAAGGATGGAGAATTGGAGGTTAAAAGACCATCGGATAAGAAGAAAAAATTTTTGGTGTCTGTTAAATCAGAAGAAGAGCTTATTAAAAGTTTTACTTCAGCAGCATTATTTATGCTTATTGGTACAATTGTACTTTCTTTAATCGGTGTTGGACTCATAATAGGTGCATTCTTTGTTAAATAATTAAATCATTCCATAAAAATAAATAAACCACGCTGGAATATTATGCGTGGTTTTTGTTTAAATCTGACATAAATATTATTCTTTACTTTTTTTTATTTATTAAATATATTAATTACCGGAGAAGATATAATGGTTTTTTCATATAAAAACGACGATGCTCTTGTTTTGGTAAGCGGAGGGCAGGACTCCACGACATGCCTGTTTTGGGCAAAAAAAAATTTTAAAAAAATTTACGCGGTTAGTTTTAATTACGGTCAGAAGCATTCCAATGAGATAAATATAGCAGCAAAAATTTGTGATAAACTAAATGTGAGCCATAAAGTAATCGATATTACTTTTATATCAAACATTGTTGAATCAAATTTATTTATAGGCAAAGACAATGTTAATAAAAAACATAAATTGAATAAGAATGTACCTTCAAGTTTTGTGCCTTACAGGAATTTGTTGTTTTTATCTTTGGCCGCTGCATGGGCTTCGACATTAAAAATTAGGCATCTTGTCATTGGGGTTTGTGAAACAGATTACTCTGGGTACGCAGACTGCAGGGATGTATTCATAAAGTCTATGCAGGCTTCATTAAATCTTGCTACAGATTTTAAAGAAAAAGTCGTTATCCATACTCCGCTTATGTGGCTTACAAAAGCAGAAACCTTTAAGTTTGCCGAAGAGCTAGGATGTCTGGATTTTATTATAGAAGAAACCTTAACATGCTATAACGGCAGCGAGAAGATTAATAATTATGGTAAGGGCTGCGGTAAATGTCCTGCTTGCAGGATACGTAAAAAAGGGTATGAAGATTTTTTAAGGAAATATAGACGATGAAAAAAAATCCTCTCGGCAGGAAAATCAAAAGCAGTGATTCATACGATAAAAAATTGCTGTTTTTTATCCCGCGTAAAATAGAACGTAAAAAAAACAACATAGATGAAAAAATTTTTAAAGGTTTTGATTTATGGAATATCCATGAATTAAGTTTCCTTAATCATAAAGGTGTTCCGCAAAACCGTACCGCTAAAATTATTTACAATGCTGATTCTGCAAATATTGTTGAATCCAAATCCTTGAAACTTTATTTGTACAGTTTTGCCATGACAAAATTTAGTAACGATGAAGAAATAATTGAGATTATCCAAAATGATTTAAAATATGGATTAAAAACGGATAGTGTCATGGTATTTCTCTCAGATTACAGTAAAGATTTTCGTTATATTAAAACACCAAAAAAGTTTATCATAGATGATATCGATATTACTGCAAATGAATATAAATTAAATGCAGGTTTGTTAAAAGCAAATAAGACTGGCAGGAAAAAAACAGTCAGGCATTATTCAAATATTCTGAAGACCAACTGCCCGATTACAGGGCAACCAGATTGGGCTACGGTCTTTATAGAATATAAATCCAGGATAATCGTTGAACCCTCTTCATTATTAAAATATTTGATTTCATACAGGAATCACAATGATTATCATGAGTCATGCTGTGAAAAGATTTTTATGGATTTATTTAATATACTAATCCCGGAAAAACTTACCGTAAAATGTTTTTATACGAGAAGGGGAGGGATAGATATTAATCCTGCAAGATTTTATGGAGTTAAACCCGATAAAAAGTATGAATTTCGCTATTGGCGTCAGTAGCAATCAATTTTGCCATTCGGTTACAAAAAGGCAAGTCTCGTCGCCTTTAGCCATGCATTTTGTTTGTTTGGTTTTCATTGCCTTGCCTGCTGATATTTCGATCGATCTTTCAATCCAGCCTTCTATCCTTTTGCAAATGTACTCCATGTCGTCTTTGTTATCGATCTGGAAACCAACCAGCTCGCCTACTACACTGTTTTTTGTAGAATCAACGTAAATAAGTTTTCCTGTATCATAATAATGACTGAATACTTCTGTAGACAATTTCATTATAAATTGCGGGCTTCCGAATTTAAAAAATGCTTTTAGTATTCCTTTTACTGCATCGGTGGCGCTTTGTCTGCCGATTTCCCTTATAATATCTAGACTATTATTCCCAAATACTTTGCTTATTGCTTTATTGATCTCAATAAAATCATTAATTGGGTAGGATTTATTTCCTTCAGGGTTAATTATTATGTTATATATATTTTCGTCCAGTACTTCTTTTAATTTGACAAGATCATTATCAGAAAATCTTTTTTGAAGATAGTTTTTACAGGACACAATTGCATGACCTTTAACATTTGTCATTTTATTCTCCTTTTTTTAACAGCAAGAATGCAAATTTTTTTAAAATTATTATAACATACATTTGCTATTTTCCCTCATATTATTTTTTAAATTTTAAAATAATAAATTTAAAACCTGACATAAAATTGTAGGAAAAATTTTGACATTTTAATTAATTTGCTTTATTATCATCTCTTTTTGGGATTGTCTAAAAAGACAAAAGCTTATATGTTTTTTTTCCTCTAAATAAAAATCAATAAAATCAGGAGTTAGAATGCCCGTTATAGAATACAGCTCTATGTGCTTAAATACAGAGAATTATAAAAATAAAATTCTTGAAGCAAAAAGAATAGTGGAATCCAGCGGTTTTAAATTTGGTGTCCAGATACATAATTCGATCAACAGGGATCTTTATGAAAAAATACTGGCTATGAAAAATGAAATAAAGCTAAGTGTCCACAGTCCGGTTTTTTCAAAATATTTTTTGAATATAGCCAGCAGTGATTTTGAGACGGCAAAAAATATTTGCGATGAGAGCATTAAATATCTAAAAGAAGCGGGGACAAACATATTTTTTTTCACAGCTTATTCCTTACGGAAAAGCCAATCGTGCAGGATATGAAAAATTACAGGAAGACGATGCGCGAAAGCATGGATGAGGCATTCAGCTTAAACGGCTCATTCATAATGAATCCTGAAATTTTTAACTCAAAGATATTTTTAGAATACAAAAACAGATTCATTGAAAATTTAAAAAGAATAAAAGAGCTTTATCCGGACTATATTGTCGCATTGGAAAATGACTTCGTCGGTATAGGTAGCGGGTTACAGAGGCCTCAGGAGATACTGGAGTTACTCGATGATCTCTGGTTTGATCTGGGGCATTTTTGGTGCTCATCTCTTGTGCATGAGTTTGATTTTTATGAATATTCTGATAGAATAATAGAAGAAAAAAATATTGTTGGCGTACACATAAATCATAACCTTATGGGAAAAAAGACGATGAAAGAAAATATTGTCGACAGTCATGCCCATTTGTATGAAAAATCTGAGCAGGACCTAAAAAACATTGTGCGAAAACTTTTATCAAAGGGCGTGGATATTTTTACTCTTGAAATAACAAACGGCGATATTGAGGATGTAAAAATCATCCTTGATTGGCTGTCTTGATTAATTTTTTAATATTGCCTTTAGATCCTGTGACGTTTGAATGAATTCTTTGACTTCTTTTGTCATCTTTGGCCAGCTTGTAGTCATAAGTATAATTAACAGCAGCAAACCGTTTAATAAAATTCTTGCAGCGGCTGAAGGAACATAAGCATTAAATATTATATATGCCTCTCCTTTCTTCGAGTTTTGTTTATACTTTATCGTAATTCCTGTAAAACTTGATTTTTTTATAGCAAAATCCACACCGATAATCATAGGGCTATCAAGGATTTCATATTTTGAAGAAAAATGACTTGTAAAGATGTCCTTGACTTTTTCTTTTGTTAATTCTTCATTATAAGCGATTTGGATCTTTGGCATATTAATTTCTCTTGGTTTACTATTTTTTACCGAATTTTAAAAAATATTTTTTAAAATTCTATATGATTATATCATACTAAAAGGTTTATATTTGTCAATTTTTTTATATAAAAAAACACCTCTTGTGTTAAAATTTAGTGTAAAATATGGACAATTATCATATTTTCTTATAAAAATGTTTCATGAAGTTAAAATTAGTTTTTTTGATAATAATAACAATCTCATTAAGCTGTATCACACATGAAGTCATGTACTACAGTGCCGGCACAATACTGCCGGATGTAGAGATTTCCATGAAGACAGCAGGCTACTGGATCAGTAAACATCCTTATCCAGATAAAATAATAATGGACCAGATGCAAATTAAAAAATTCAATGCAGGTATTTTTAATAGCAATTTAAACGTAAAAAATCTGACAGATTATGCTTTAAAACCATGTATAGGTCAAATCATAGACAATTGTTATTCTGCCTTGAACTATTTAGAAAAACAAAAATTGTATTTCACAGACGGCAAACCGGTTAATCTTAAATTTTATAAGGCGATTCGGGAAAATATGAACATAGATCAATTGGGAAGCAGCTTGAGTTATGGATTTACTGTAAAAACCTGTAGCTTAAGAATACTGCCGACTAATACAATGATAACCGATGTCTCAAGAGAATTATTTTTTGATTCATTGCAGGCGAGCTCCTTAAACATTGCAGTCCCTGTTTTGATTTCAGGCAAAACTATTGATGGCAAATGGGCTTATGTAATTGCAAATAACGTTGAAGGCTGGCTGGAAACTGAAAATTTTGCAGTATGCAGTCTTGATAAATATAATTTTATAAACAGCAATAAAAACTTTTTAGTTATTATCTCAAATAAAGCTGACATCTATCTTGACGAGAATGCAACGAAGCTTTTATCATTCTCAAGAATGGGGGCTAAATATAACATTATTGATGAAATGCAAAACGGTTTGATTAAAATATATATACCGTTTAGAGATAACAACGGATTGGTTGCCGATGGAATAGGATACATAAAGAGAAGCGATATAAATATCGGCTATCTTCCCTATACTCCCAGAATTATTATTGAGCAGGCGTTTAAATTATTAAACTCACCGTACGGATGGGGAGGGATGTACGGAGAGCTTGACTGCTCGCAGTTATTATGTGAAATATTTGCTACAGTGGGAATAATCCTGCCGCGTAATTCTGCTAATCAATGCAAAATCGGACAATCAATCGACGAGTTTAACTCAATAAAAGAGGATGATTATACTGGTAAAATTAATACTATAAAAGAAAAAGGAATTCCTGGAATCACTTTTTTTAGACTGCCAGGGCATATCATGCTTTATCTGGGATACGAAAATGATAACATATACGCAATTCATTCCACATGGGCTTATAAAGAAAAAATATATGGAGTTGATACTGTGAGATTAATAAATAAGGTCACAGTATCAACATTAAATCTCGGCAATGGTACTAAAAAGGGGTCACTTTTAAAAAGAATTAACAGGATGAATTTGATAATGAATTAATACAGAAATCCTGAAAACAATCAGGATTTCTGAATTTTGTTTGAATAATTATTCTTTGATTTTAATTCCAAATTTATTTATGTATTCATCAACATAATAAGATTTATTAATTAATACTTTTTTATTTAATAAATGATCATAAGATGCTTTTGTAATATACTTTGACTTTTGAGGACCCTGTGTATTTGCATTATTATCTGTCAATGGAGTAAAATCAAAATATTCCAGACTTGGTAAACTTTCTAAATTCTCGATTATTTCTATATTATTTTTATTAATTGAAAAATATCTTAAATTAACTAACTTATCTAAGTTTTCAATTTTAGTTATATTATTATTATTCAAACTTAAATATTGAAGATTTACTAAATTATCGATATTTGTAATCGCTTTAATCGAGTTATGATCTAAATATAAATATTTTAAATTTGTTAAATTAGATATGTTTTTTATTTCATTTATTTTGTTATACGATAAATCAAGAATTTCAAGATTAATTAGATTGTCAAGATTTTCTATCTGGCTTATTGAATTTTCATACAAATAGATTTCTTTCAAATTACTACAAGAATCTAAATTTTCAATCTTAGAGATTTTATTATAATCAAGATGTAATGACTTAATATTAGCTAATTTATCCAAACCTTTGATTGCATTTATTTTATTGTTTGATAAATATAAATCCTCCAAATTTTTAAGGTTGTCTAAATTTTGTATTATTTTTATAGATGTTTCACTTAAATTTAATTTTTTCAAATTAGATAATTTGTCTAAATTTTCTATTTTAGATATTTTATTATCAGATAAATCTAAACATTCCAGATTAATTAATGAATCCAAATTTTCAATTTTTGCAATTTTATTATATTGTAAAAACAAATATTTTAAGTTTTGGCATTTTTCTAAATTACTTATTTTATTTATTTCATTGCCACACAAATTAAGGTACTCCAGATTAATAAGTTTATCTATATTAGAAATTTTTTCAATATCACCTGCATAATATCTTCCTTGAATAGTTAGATATTGCAGGTTTTCTAGATTATCCAGACCCTGTATTTGCTCAAATTTATTATCAGATAAATCCAAATACTTAAGGCTATGTAAATTATTTAAATTTTGAATTTTATCAATATTTGATTTTATAATTGAGAGCTCTACTAAATTATTAAGATTATCCAAATTCTCAATCTTTTCTATATTTTTATTATTCCAAAGATTTAAAGAGAAAAGCTTTTTTAGATTGTCCAGATTTTCAATCTTATTAATTTTAGTAGTATTTATTGAAAGCACATTTAAATTATTAAGAGCCTCTAGTCCTTCAATTTTTTTTATGCCATCCTGATCTCCCAAAAATAAATATTTTAAATTTAACAACTTATCTAAGTTTTCAATTTTTCCAATGCCGGAATTTTCCGTTAAATCAAGATATTTTAAGTTAATTAATTTATCTAAGTTTTCAATTTTTTTTATTTTATTTTCTTTTAAACTCAAATATTCCAATTTATTTAACGAGTCAATATTTTCAATTTTACTAATATTATTTTCTTTTAAATTTAGTAAAATAAGATTTTTAAATCCATCAAAATTTTCCATTTTTGAAATTTTATTATTTGCTAAATCAATATATTCAATTATTGGATCTTTATCAGATTTGATTTCGTCTATGCTAGTAATATCTTTATTGATTTTGACAATCTCTGGCAAGAAATTAATAACCTGTCCTTTTACAGCCTGTTCAAAAAAGCTCAATTTAAATAAATTTATTAAATTAAAATAAATGGTATTTAAAAACTGACATAGTGCAATCTTAATTGAAGCATGGTCATCCAAAAGATAGGTATAGTTATATTTAAAATTTTTTTTAAACAGCATTTTTGATCTATCAGATGAATACATTTTTATATTTAATTCGATTTTCAAATTCATACCCATGTAGCCATCCATAAAAAAATCTATAACCTCAATATCCATAATAGGATTTTTTTTATTCCTGTCATCAAAAATTAAATTATAACCATTGATTTTTAAAGCATCTTTTAACAGATCAGTAATTAAAGTATCAATGCTTTGTTCAATTGTTGAATAGCAAGCTACTATTGGAATACCATATCCATTTCTCAAGACACCAAAATAATTCCGTTCATTACCGAATATTCTTTTAGTCCTTGAATCAATTATATTTCCAAGAACAATACTATATTTATTATTAGATTCCTGAAAAATTTCTGGTAATTTTGTATATTTAAAAGGCAAATATAAAGAATTACCAGAAGAAAACAAATTAAACCTTGATAGTAAAATTATGAGAAAAATAAAAATACTTCTTCTAAAAAACATAAAAACACACTCCTTGCATTTATTTTTTTCAATAATATAATCGCTTTAAAGCTCAAAAATTATCGGAATTATTTTAAAAATTTTTTTAAAATAAGTCAACGATAATTATTTTAAGTAGAAAATATTCTTTATTAATGATATAAAAAATCACTAATAATAAAGGTAATTGGCAATGAATACAGACGATATCAAATCTTTGTTTGAAGATGTAAAATCTGGGAAAATAACGATTGATGATGCTCTGGTAAAAATCAGGGATTTCCCTTTTAAAGATCTCGATTTTGTCAAGTTAGATTATCACAGACCTCTACGTAAAGGATTTGGCGAAGTCATTTATTGCAAAAGCAAAACATTATCCCAGATTGAAATTATTGCCGCTGAATTAAAACGGTCGGGCAAAAGAGGGATTCTCTACACAAAGGTCGATGAAGAAAAGGCAAAACTGCTTTTGTCTATCGATGGTGAAATGGAATACAATAAAGAAGCTCAGATGGTTTATAAAAAATTGGAAAGTGTAAACAATAAAAAGCCGATTTTAATCCTAGCCGGCGGCACATCTGATATACCTATAGCCGAGGAAGCATTATGCACGGCTGTAACTATGGGTTATACTGTTGAGAAGCACTATGACGTGGGGGTTGCAGGGATTCACAGGCTTTTTGCAATTTACGATAGGCTTCAGGAAGCCGGTGTAATAATTACAATTGCCGGTATGGAAGGTGCTCTTGCATCTGTTGTCGCAGGATTGGTAAGCGTCCCTGTTATTGCTGTGCCTACATCGATAGGATACGGTGCAAATTTTCAAGGGCTCGCGCCTTTGCTGTCAATGTTAAATTCATGCAGTCCGGGTATCGCTGTAGTCAATATTGACAATGGTTTCGGGGCAGGTTATATGGCATCTATAATTTTAAATAATAAGGAATAAATATAAATGAAAGTATTATACTTCGACGGATTCTCCGGATACAGCGGTGATAAAATCGTTGCAGGATTATTATCCATAACAGGCAGCGCTGATTCTTTAATTAAAAAATTAAAAACACTTTCAATCAAGGACGACTTTGAAATAAAGATTTCACAAAAATCTGTAATGGGGATAAACTCGTTAAAATTTGATGTTGTTTTGAATGATCATCATCACCATGACGATCATGGACATTCACATGAACATGCTCACCATCACCATCACAGGGGGTTAAAAGAAATTATTCAAATCATAAATGAATCAGCGCTGGATGAAAAAGTCAAAAATGACGCTATAAATATTTTTACTATACTGGGCAGAGCAGAATCAAAAGTGCATAATGTGGATATAGAAAAGATTCATTTCCATGAAGTTGGCGCGGTAGATTCCATTATAGATATAGTGTCGGCATGCATTTTAATTAATGAGTTAAAGCCGGACAAAATTTATTCTTCAAAGATAGCTCTAGGCAGTGGTTTTATTGATGCTGCTCATGGCAGACTGCCTGTGCCAGCCCCTGCTACTGCCAAAATTCTTGAAGGTGTGCCTGTTTACAATGGAGAAATTAATGGAGAATTAACAACGCCAACAGGGGCAAGCATAATAAAATATTATTCTTTAAGATTTTGCACCTTGCCTGAAATGACAATCGATAAAATCGGCTACGGCGCCGGCACCAAGGAATTTGAAATACCCAATGTAACCAGGATTTATTATGGTGATCTAGAAGAAAAAAAGATCAATAGTGATTTAATCGTAAAGCTTGAGACTAATATAGATGATGCTACTCCCGAGCAGACAGGTTTTATTTTTGAAAGACTCTTTGAAAAAGGAGCATTAGATGTCTTTATTACTCCTATATTAATGAAAAAAAACCGTATGGCTCATTTATTAACGGTATTATGTGCAGAAAAAGATAAAGAATTATTAGAAAATGAAATTTTTAAAAATTCTACAACTTTTGGTATAAGATTTTCATACTGTGAAAGAACTATATTAAAAAGAGACCAAAAAGTTATAAATGTTGATGGGGTCGATGTTGCAATAAAACACGGATACTATAAAGATAAGTTAATCCAGACATCAATTGAGTATGATTCTTTAAAAAATTATATTCAAAGAACAGGATTATCCTATAATGAAGCTGTAAAAAAAATCAATAAAATCATTCATAAATAATATAATGATTTTATATTTGTAATAATACGAAATAAATATTGACTATACTTAAAATTTATTTATATACTCAAAAGCCATTGTTCATTCTGCTTAATTGCAGAGTTATTAAATTATTATTTTTAATAAGTGAAACAATAATTTAATAAATAGATCTCTATGATAAATCAAGGGAATAGATCAAGATATGAAATTTGACAGTCTATATGTTTCAAAAAGCAAAAAAATGAATTATATTTTTGTTGCAATTATAATGGTAATTACTGTTATTTTATTTGTGGGACTTGGTAACATTGAAACAAACAATGATGTAACAGTATTACTTCCAGTAAATAAAGAAACCGAATTTGAAAGAGAAAAGATAAACAGACTTGGCAAGGAGTTCCCCTCTGATCAGATGTTGTTCATTGCGATTACCGATGCATTTAACAAAGAAAATATTAAAAAATTATGGGATTTTTGCCGTGAAATAGATAAACTCGATGTAGTAAAATCGACCTTAAATCCATTCAATGCAATATACTTCAAAAAGCTTAATATAAAATCAGAAGGTGCTAATTTTTCTGTTGCTAAAAACAGTATGAATAATTATCCAAAAACCGATGAAGAAATAAACGAATTTATTGAAAATATTTCTTCAAACAGATATCTGGTGGGATCTGTTATATCTCTTGATAAAAAGACGGCTGGTATTGTTGTAAGGATGAATACCAACACAACATATGGAGAAGATATTCCCCGTAAAAATTTTATAATAAAAACTTTTGAATTTCTCTATGGTAAAAAATTCGGGAAAAAGCCTCTTGATAGAACACATTTTTTTATTACAATTGAAAATGTAATCAAAAAATATGATAAAGATCTCAATATTTACTTTGCCGGTGTACCTGTATACGAAGCAAAGACAAAAGAGTACATGCAAAAAGATCTTGTGATTTTAATCTTTCCTGTTTTTATAATGATGGCATTGACATTTTTTTTAAGCTTTAGATCGACAAGAGGTACAATACTGCCAATAATAACAATTTTATTAAGTATGGGTGCAACGGTTGGGATTATAGGGTGGATTAGATATCAATTAAATGTGATTGGCATGATAATACCACCATTAATCATGACAGTAGGAAGCTCATATGCTCTGCATTATTTAAATTCATATTATTCTCATTCACACGAATTTAAAGATAAAAAAGAATTAATTCTTTATTCAACTAAAATAATATTGCCGACTATCTTGTTTGCCGCCTTGACTACTATGGCAGGATTTGGATCTTTTTTAACAGGGAAAATCGCTCCGGTACGAACATTTGGCGTATTCATGATTATAAGTATTGGGTTGACGCTTTTTTATGTTTTTTTCCTGCTTGCTCGTATTTTAATGATTTTTAATATGCCAAAACTTCACGAAGGTGAACACATCAGCAAAAAAGATATTTTTTCAAAAGTATTGAAAATACTCAGAATGCTTGTTTTCCCTCTTAAATATCTTTGGGTAGCATTCCTTATTTTTGCAATTGCCGCCTTTTTTATAACAATACCTTTTTTAAAGACAGAAACCAATCCTTCAAGTTATTTTAAAAAAGGTGGTATAGTGGCTGACAGCCTTGTTTTCCTGCAGAGAAATTTTTTGGGTACTAATCATTATAATGTGACAATACGTTCTGTAATAAATAAAAAAGATTATTTTAAAACAAGGGAAGGATTATTGGCTGCAAAAAAAATACAAGATTATTTTGATAAAAATATACTGGTCAATGGTAATAGGATGGTAGGCTGGAATTTCTCTCCTGTTACACTCATAGAAGATTTAAATTATGTTTTAAATGGGACGTACGATATCCCTGAAGATGAAAAAACAATTAAAAGATTTTTTTCATTATTGAGCTTAAAATCCGTTAGAGACGATGGTATCAAATCAATAATAAATGATAATTTCAGTGCAATAACATTTCAGGTAAGGACAAATTCTGATAATGCAAAAGAAAATTATATAATGACCGAACAGGAATTGTCTCAACTTATTAGCAAGGTTAAGCATGATACAAAAAAAATCGCCGATGAAGATGGAAATTTTACAGTTGAAGTCTGGGGAGAATTGTTATTGTTATCGATGATTTCCAAATATCTTGTAAGTGATCAGTTTACGAATATTATTTCAACGATTATCATGGTATTTTTTTTGACATTATTATTATTTAGATCTCCATATTATGCAATAATGTCATTAATACCGCTAACATTTGGCGTATTAATGAATTTTACTATAATGTCAGTTTTTAGAATTTCCCTTGATATAGCGACAATCATGATTGCGGCGATCTCCATAGGCATGGGGATTGATAATTCAATTCATTTTATATTAAATTACCGTAAAGCTTTGAATAAAAACGGGAATCATACAAAAGAAGCGATATTAGCTACTTTGGAATACACGGCAAGACCCATGGTTTTTACATCAGTAGCTTTAATAGCAGGATTTCTGGTTTTCCTGTTATCATCCTTTAGACCAATCAGTTTTTTTGGATTATTAATTGCTGTTGCAATGTTTAATTGTATATTTGCAACACTGTTTATTCTCCCGTCTTTCCTTCTTATCACGGATAGATTGAGGAATATTTTGCATAAAAAAAACAGATGATTTTTTTTAATAATTGATTCTTTAATTTAATGTGATATAAATAAAATAAAAAGGAGACAAAATATGGGTCGTGAAGTTTCAAAGAATGCTACCTCTGGATTTATTTATTTTTTAGGAGTTATCGGAGCTGCAGTCTATTATATCTCTAAAGCAGTTGGTTTTTGGTTTGGTGTGCTTGGTTTTTTAAAAGCACTTGTATGGCCTGCTTTTTTGGTTTACGAATTATTAAAATATTTTGGTGCGAATTAAAATATACGTGCTTTGAGCTACAAAATCTACTCCTCTAGATGAAAAGCGTTTCCTTAATTTAGTTATTATTTATTTATGCCGAAATATTATAACGAATGAAAAAAAATATATTTTTGTTATTATTCTTAGTTGTATTCTTATCAAAAATATTTACTGCAGAAGAAATATATTTTATTTATAAAAGTAAAGATTATTTTAAAAAAATCATAAATAAAAAAGAAATACCGATTGAGCCTTTTAATGCTCTAAAAGAAATTGATCAATCACAAACCCACAGAGTTTTAATAAACAATATGGAAAAATCTATTCTTTCATCGTTATTTTATATTGGTGATTCATATAAATTTAATAATGTTAAAATCTTTTTAAAGGACATAAATTATTATCAAATAATAGATTATGATGATAATACGAGTCTTTCATTTTCTCTTGGAAAGTACAATAACATAATACTTTTAAGTGTAATAAAATTCGATAACACAAAAGATGTCGGAATACTTGACAAATTAGCTTCTACTTTTTTCCTGAAATCAAAATTAATAAAAATAAGTGGAAAACTAAAAGTCGAAAACAACGAAAAAAAAGAAGAAAACAAACTTACTGATTTAAATATAATTGAAGAGTATCAGAAATTCATTGATAATTTAAAGAAGTTAAGCTCAAAAGAAAAAATTGATTATTTAACAAAATATGTGAAGCTCAATTTTGAATTATCGGTAAATAATGATATAACAACTAACTGGACGAATCCTGCAAATTTATATTATTATAAAAAAGGTGACTATAAATCATGTGCTTTTTTTTATTATTATTCATTAAAAAGCGTTGGATTGCCTGTTAGAGCATATCTTATCAATCATCTTGAAAGAAAAAATCAGGATGATATAGAAAAAATGGCTGATATATTTAAAGAAAGAAAGCATGATATGGTGCAGTGGATTGAGATGGAATATAAGAATGTGAATTCAAGAACGAATCTTATTGAATTCAGTGATAATTATGTAAATTCAAAGTTAAGAAAACCCCCTGATATATTCTTTTACAAACCGCCGGTCTTTGAAAAATCAATTTTCTTGATTGCTGTAGAAATAGACAATAGATGGCTTTATACTACAGGTATAAATTGGATAGATGCTAATATTAGAATCCCCGAAAGAGCATGCGCCCATTATGCACGGAATGGTTGTTATTATGCAAATTTTGACAATGATTTTGATATAATGAATAATATAGCCTTAAATAAAGATGAATTCATTTGGAATATTTTTTATCCTTAAAAATTATTTATTTTTCGGAAAATAACAATGAAAAATTATGGATTTGTTAAAATTGCCTGCGGTATTCCATTCGGTAAAATCGCTGATATTGATCATAATAAGAATCAGATAATCTCGATGATAAAAAATGCTGCTTATAATGATTCGAGTTTGATTTTATTTCCAGAGTTATCGATTACTTCGTATACATGCCAGGATTTATTCCAGCAGACTTCAATCCTTAGTAAAAGCGTTGATGCTGTTTTTGAGATAGCAGAAAAAACCAAAAATTTGAATATTGTTACAATTGTCGGTCTTCCGATTGTTAATGCTAACCGACTTTTTAATTGTGCCGCAGTCATAAATAAAGGCAACATACTGGGCATCATTCCAAAATCTTATATTCCCGGGTATAGAGAATTTTACGAGCCTCGCTGGTTTTCGGGGATGGAATGCACTCATGATGAAGAAATAATTTTAAATAATATTAAAATTCCATTTGGTACCGATTTGCTTTTTATTGATAAAAACAACTCTGATTTTATTGTAGGTGTGGAAATATGTGAAGACATGTGGATGCCTATCCCGCCGTCAAGCTATCAGAGTCTTGCCGGTGCAACGATTTTATGTAACCTCAGTGCCAGCAATATCCTTGTTGGTAAATCGGAGTACCGACGTGAAGTAGTAAAAAATCAGGCTTCAAGGTGCATTGGTGCTTATGTATACTGCTCGGCAGGCATGGGCGAGTCAACGACCGATGTGGTTTTTGACGCTGATGCAACAATTGTTGAAAACGGTATAACACTTGCAGAGTCAAAAAGATTTTTGCGTGAAAATCAGATAATATACGCCGATATCGATATAGAACGTCTTGTTATTGACAGGGTGCGGTTGAGATCTCTTAAAATACTTGAAAAAAAATATAAAATGATTCAATTTGAATGTCAAAATAAAAAAATAAAAATCAATAGATTTTTTGATCCTCATCCTTTTGTGCCTCAGGACGAGACAAAATTAAATGAAAGATGTGAAGAAATTTTTAATATCCAATCTGCGGGACTTGCAAAAAGGCTTGAGAGTATTCCTGGCACAAAAGCTGTAATTGGAGTATCTGGAGGGCTTGACTCAACACTTGCATTGCTTGTCACGATTAAAGCATTTAAAATAGTTGGGCGAAATCTTAAAGATATTATTGCTGTTACGATGCCGGGCTTTGGTACGAGCAGTGCAACATATAACAATATAGTGAATCTATGCAAAAAATTTGATATTGATTTTAGGGAAATAAGTATCAAAGATATTTCAACAAAAATGCTTGATACAATTAATCAGAGCCCGGATAAACATGATGTTGTTTATGAAAACATTCAGGCAAGAGCGAGGACATACCTTTTGATGACAATAGCAAACAAGGAGCACGGCATTGTCATCGGCACTGGTGAGTTGTCGGAAATCGCTCTTGGCTGGTCAACGTATAATGGTGATCATATAAGCATGTACAATGTAAATTCCAGCGTACCAAAAACTCTTGTTAAATTTTCGATCAAATGGGTAAGCAAAACTGAATTTGATAATGATATAAAAAATATTTTAAATAGCATACTCGATCTTCCGATTTCACCAGAGCTTATCCCTGCTGACGGCAAGGGGATAAAACAGAAAACAGAAGATATAATCGGTCCTTATGAACTTCATGATTTCTTTTTGTATTATTTTATAAGATTTGGATTTGATTCAAAAAAAATATTGTTCCTTGCACAATCGGCATTCAAGGATAAATATGATAAGGAAATAATCAGTAAATGGCTTAAGGTTTTCATAAAAAGATTTTTTCAGAATCAATGGAAGCGGGATTGCGTACCTGCAGGTCCGAAAGTAGGAAGCGTAGATCTCTCGCCCCGTGGATCATGGAGAATGCCATCAGAGGCAGAAAACAATTTGTTTTACGAAGAAGGCTGATTTGCCAATGATTATCTTTTTTTATTTTTTACTGCAAGCAGAGCCTCAGAAAATAAAAGCTGCAAATTATACTTTATGAAATAATTTTCATTATTATAAGGCAGGGAAAATTTCGTGGATCTTTCTTTAAATTTGTTTTCTATAATCATACTGTTAAGCGTTTTTCAGGGATTTTTTTTATCAATAATTATTTTTTTTATAAAAACCGGTAATAAGAAAGCAAACAGAATTTTATCTCTTTTTATAGTTTCAATATCCATAAGTATCAGCACAATATTCATTCTCGAGTCAAATTTTTATATTTATGCTCCGTTTTTATTCAGGATATATGAGCCTCTTCAGTTTATTTTCGGACCCCTGCTTTTGCTTTATGTGAATTATATGACAGACAAGTCTTATAAAATAAAAGCTTTTTTTTATATCAACTTTCTGCCTTTTATCCTTTATATAATTAGTCTTGTCCCATTTTTTTTATCGGGATTTGACAACCAACTGAAATTTGTCAACAGTATTTTATCAAATAAAGCAAACCTGTATAATATTCTTTTTGAAGTTGCAACAAATATTTATATGATTATATATATTTTATTCTCATATTTCAAAGTTAAAACATATCAATGGTATATTAAAGATAATTATTCTTTAATAGATGAAATAAATTTAAACTGGCTTAAATTATTCTTGAAGGGAATAATAATTGTATACTTATTTTTCATAATACCTTTTGTACTGATGATATTTGGGTTTAATATGGATATCATAGTAAATTTGATATCGGCAATTGTATCATTCTCGATTTTTGTTTTTTCATATATATCAATAAGTAAATCAAAAATATTTACAGGAATTGAAACTCAAATTAATTATTTTAGTAAAAACGCCAAGTATTCTACATCGCCTTTGACAAAAGATGAGATAAACAGCCATTGGAATGATATCTTAAGTATTATTAAATCCGAAAAACTTTATCTTGATAAAGCTCTGTCCCTCAATCAACTCTCGGAAAAAGCCGGTTTATCGCGACAGTATCTGTCGCAGATTATAAATCAATGTACCGGCGGCAATTTTTACGACTTTATAAACAAATACCGAGTAGAAGAAGCAAAGAGACTGTTGACTGATCCCGAATACCTTAAAAAATTCACCATACTTTCAGCAGCGTTTGACTCTGGGTTTAACTCAAAGGCGACTTTTAATTCCATTTTTAAAAAAGTTACAGGCAAAACCCCGTCTGAATATATTAAAAGCACTGCGATTATTTATCCCCATAAGCCGAGCACCGAGCACTCAATCGAAAAAATTTCTAAATAAAATATTTAATTGTCATTTTAAGGAATCAAAATGCAGATAGATAAAAAATTTTTTGAAAACATTCTCTATACAAATGATCGCCCTGATGTTGTAATGGCAAAGGGAAAAGGTTCGTATTTATGGGATACTGGTGGCAAAAAATATCTTGATTTTATCAGTGGCTGGGACCTAAATTCTTTAGGGCATTCTCAAAGGTAATATCAAAAACTCTTAAAAAACAGAGTAAAATATTGATATATGTTAGTCCTTCATATTACAATATCAGCCAGCTTGAATTCCGGATCTTCTTGTAAAAATACGATTTTTCAAAAAGTGTTTTTTGCTCAACCGGAGTATATATAATTAAAAAATTAAAATCATTAAAAAGCAAATATCCGATTAAAAATATCCGCGGTAATGGTCTTTTTACAGGATTCGATCTTGAAGTATATGATACCAATAAATTGAGGAATAAATGTTTAAAAAATGGTTTGTTGATAAATACCCCGCAGCCTGAAACTATAAGATTGATAGCGGCTCTTAATGTCAGTAAAAATTCAGTAGATCTTATGATCGATATAATGGAAAGATCGATAGAAGAGACATAAGAATTGTCCAATTGCTTAATTAGCTCTTGGTGAATAGTGCAATAGATTTATTTTATGTCATTTCACCCTAAAGGGAACAAATGAATTCTGATTTATTAATATAGTCCAAATTGATCTATTAAGACGACAGACAATTGTATGTGTAATATACTCCCCGTATATATTTATTTTAACAGGAGGAAGTCTGTGACTAAAACATACAGATTCATTTTATCAATGGTTTTTGCCATTGCAACAATTTTAAAAAGTTTTTCTTCTGATTACGGAGTATCCAAATTATTCAATGATAAGACTTTTCATTTTGAAGCTTTAAGAGTCTTCAATAATATTCCGTCAGGAGGAGCCGATGCAGGAGAAATAATCCAGACGATTAAGAATATCAAAGGCGGGGATATGACCGACTGGTATGATGAGTGGATGAAAACAGCAAAACGTGTTGAAAAAATTGCAGACGAAATTAAAAATGATGCAACAGGAAAAGGTTATGCGTATGCAAGAGCATTCAACTACTACAGGTCTGCGGAATTTTTCATGCTAGCCGACGACCTAAAGAAAAAGGAAATATCAAAAAAAATGTATGAAACTTTTTATAAATCTCTGGATTACCTGAAGGTCAATTACAAAATTTTTGAAGCGCCTTATGAAGGTTCTTCCTTGAAGGCGATTTATTATCCTTCAAATAAAAATAAACCTTTAATTGTTATAGTATCCGGCTATGATTCGATACAGGAAGAGGAATACTTTTTATTTGCAAAAGCAGCTATAGAAAGAGGCTACCCCGTGCTGACGTATGACGGACCGGGACAGGGGATATCTATCAGAGAAAGAGGACTCTTTTTTACCCATGAATGGGAAAAACCAAACAGTGCAGTGCTTGATAAATTTATAAAAGATTTCGGCAAGCCACAAAAAATAATTCTTCTCGGAGCAAGCCTCGGCGGATATTTTGTATCAAGAGTCGCTGCGTTTGATACAAGAATTGACGGTATCATAAATTATGACGTAATGTATGATTTTGCAATGTCGACAACATGGAATTATCCCGGCTGGCTTAAAAAAATGATGTTTGATCCTAAAGGGGTTTCGCCCTTTGTTAAGAGTATCTTTAGAAACCTCATGAAAACCAATACTAAAGTAAGATGGGCTATGACTCAAGGGTCATGGACTTTTGGCATAAAGGAGCCATGGGATGTTGTAAGAAATTATCAGAAATACTCCATTAAAGACACTGCATATAAAATCAAATGTGATGTCCTGCTTCTTGCCGGCACAAAGGATCATTTTGTCCCTATGGAGATTGTCAAACTAAACCAGCAGGCGCTTGTAAACGCAAGAAGTGTAAAAACAATTGTCTATGATGAAGAATCCGCAGGGCATGAGCACTGTCAGGTCGGTGCTTCATTCTTATGGCAGGCTGATGTGTTTGAATGGCTCTATGAAAAATTTGAATACAAGTAGCAATGGAGCATGCTCCATTGTTACTTTACTATAAATTAAGGAGAAATATTTTATGAAGAAAATTTTTATATTAATAAATCTACTTTTAATCATTATATCATGCAGTGCTTTACCGGTTAAAACTTTTGTATTGAATACAACTGAAAATAATGAAATAGTTTTTGTCAAAGGAATGTCGGGCTGCGAAAATCTCTTGCTCTTGAATGATTCAAACGCTTTTTATGTTACCGATTTATCAGGCTATGTTTATATGATTGATGGAACCTCAATAAAAGATTTTAAAATTATAAAACAGTTAAAATTATCGGATTATGCTCTTGGCATAGATATTGGCAAAGACGGCTATTTATATGTCGGAGCAAGTGTAGCCGATTGGATTAATAAAGGCGGTCCGGTTTACAGGATTAATAAAAATCTGGATGCTTATAAGAAAATCACCGATGATATTCCGGGATTAAACGGTTTAACAATTGATAATAGCGGCAATATTTATATTGCCACGGGTAACATGAAATTCGGCAATCCAAAAGGAGCAATCCTGAAAATCGAGAACAATAATGGTATCTATGGCTATCCTGAAATTTTCATTCCTGATCTAAAATCGGCAAATGGATTGTATTTTAATCCGGCTGATAATTGTATGATTTTTACTGAAGTATTTAATGGTGTGAAAAAAGTAAATCTTGATTCAAAAAAAATTAATAAAATTTTTGGTAAAACCCGTATAGTCGAAGGCTTTGATGATGTATGTATCGATAAAAGCGGTAATTACTGGGTAGCAGACCAGCCTAATGGATTTATCAAAATGTATGATCCCAAAACTGGCATGGTTTACAGATTTATCTTTAAGGATATCGGTATTGCATCATCATGCAGGATAAGAATCCATAATGACAGGGAATATCTCTATGTGACAGAAATTAAAACAAATAAGAATTCCAATGCTTATGACGGGAGAGGCATAATAATCATACCAGTTGATATATTATTGAATAAAATAAATCTGTAAAACATTTAAGATTTTTTTCTAAAAGCTCTGTCCCTGCTTTTTGATCCTGATAATTATAATACTTAAAAGCATTTCAGATGAAATGATGAGTGTTAATGCAAAATCCGTTTTATTCGGAATCTAGGCAGTAGTGTCTTATTTTCAAGAACAGGCCAAGGGACACATTATAAACATTTCTTCATTCCTTGGAAGAGTGCCTTTTGTTTCATTTAGGTCTGCTTACAATGCTGCAAAAATGCTTGATACAATTAATCAGAGCCCGGATAAACATGATGTTGTTTATGAAAACATTCAGGCAAGAGCGAGGACATACCTTTTGATGACAATAGCAAACAAGGAGCACGGCATTGTCATCGGCACTGGTGAGTTGTCGGAAATCGCTCTTGGCTGGTCAACGTATAATGGTGATCATATAAGCATGTACAATGTAAATTCCAGCGTACCAAAAACTCTTGTTAAATTTTCGATCAAATGGGTAAGCAAAACTGAATTTGATAATGATATAAAAAATATTTTAAATAGCATACTCGATCTTCCGATTTCACCAGAGCTTATCCCTGCTGACGGCAAGGGGATAAAACAGAAAACAGAAGATATAATCGGTCCTTATGAACTTCATGATTTCTTTTTGTATTATTTTATAAGATTTGGATTTGATTCAAAAAAAATATTGTTCCTTGCACAATCGGCATTCAAGGATAAATATGATAAGGAAATAATCAGTAAATGGCTTAAGGTTTTCATAAAAAGATTTTTTCAGAATCAATGGAAGCGGGATTGCGTACCTGCAGGTCCGAAAGTAGGAAGCGTAGATCTCTCGCCCCGTGGATCATGGAGAATGCCATCAGAGGCAGAAAACAATTTGTTTTATTGAGCCTTAAAAACCCATTCATCCCATTCTTTTTGGTTATAATAAATCTGATGGGTTTTATTCATCATTTTGTAGCCCGGATTGTTACAATATTTAAGCCTTATTTTCATAGACTCATCAGAAAATATTTCTCTCATAAATTTTACAAAACTTTCCCTGAATTTTGTTTTATTCATCTTATCAGGATAATATACAGGCAACAAATCGTTTATCTTGTTAAATTCGTTGTATTCATAGAGTTCATACCATTTTTGTTTTTTAAACTCTTCAGACCCTGGGATAGGAGTATATATAAGTATTGTAGGAAATTCAATAGAATTTCTTTCAAGAAAATCCTTCATTTTAATAAAAACATCTTCGGTATCATAAGGCAGTCCAACCATAAAATAAGCACCTATCGATATTTTTAACTCATGCATTAATTTTATGTAATCTTCATATTTTTCAACATCATTCTGATCCTTATCGAGATATTTTAAATTTTCTTTATTCAGGGATTCTAATCCTATAAATGCAAGATCGCATCCACTGTCGGCTGCGGGCTCCAATAAATCACGACTTATGTTTAAGGAAGCTCCTTGTACAAACCATTTGATATTCAACGGTTTTATGGCTGCGAATAATTCTTTTGCGTATTTTAAATCTCCCCAGAGATTATCATCAATAAAACATATCGTTAGAGGGATTGGTCCTGGTTTGTTAAATTTACTTTTTATGTATTCAATCTGTTTAACAACATCCTCTATCGGCCTCTTCCTGTAAGTCTTGCCGTACACGGCTTTTATGCAACAGTATGAGCATTTATATGGACAGCCTCTAGTAACAAAAACTGGATATTGATTGAAGAAATTTTCATTTCTATAAAGTTCATATCTTGGGTATACTATATTTTTTAAATCACAAAGTTTTTCGGATTTATATATTTTTTTTAAATTTTTACTTTTAAAATCATTTAGGACTTGTTCCCACACATATTCAGCTTCACCAATAACAACAGCATCACAGCGTTTTAAGGATTCTTTAGGAAAAAGCGATGCATGAAATCCACCTAAAATCACAGGGATATTCATTTTTTTATAAATATCAGCTATTTCATATGCTCTTACCGAAGTAACACTATTTAATGTAATACCTACAAGATCAACTTTTTTTGAAAAATCGATTTCCTCATAATCCTCATCTACAATTTCAACTTCGTATTCCTTTGGAGTTAGTGCGGCAAGATAGGTAAGAGTGAGTTTTTGTTGTTTATAGACATCTTTTAACCCACAATAAGAGGAAAATCTTGGGGCAATAAATCTAATAAGCATTATGATTACCTTATATATAAAACTAATTATTTATATATTTTTGACTGAATTGTCAAATAAATTATGCTTATTTAATCGCTTAAATTAAGATAAAAAAACAATTTATACTTAATAGTATAGTAATTTACTTTTTAACGCTTCTTAGTATATTATTTTTTCGTCATGTATTTTTCCTGGTCCAGTACATATTTTCTTCTCAATTCACTGATGTTTTTTAAAATTTCTTCAAATTTTTCTATAGGCTCTCCGATATCTTTTAAATTTTGTCGTAATTTTTTGTTTATTCTTAATCGGATTTCTCCGTTTATTCCAAGAATCCTTTCCTTGGTAAGAAGCATATCAAAATATGTTTCATCGATAAATTTAAACAAAGCTTCTTCAGTGCCTCGTTTTATCTTATCTGCGACTTTTGAATCTTCCTTTGTTAAATTACTGAACAAAAGAATTTTCTTTTTTATTGAGAGCATGAATTCATTTATGTTTATAACATCATTTTGTATAGATTTGTTTATAGGATGAATGTACTCAAGTTGAAAAAAATCATCCTGAGAAGCAGAAGTCATTGCTTTTCTAAAGCTATCAATAATTTGTTCAAAAAATCCTTTTTTTCTATTGGATTGCAATTTAATATTTTGCTCAGTAAAAACGTATAATTTTTCAAGAATATTTACCGAGTTTGAGATTATCTTGATTATTGCAAGCAATTTTTCTCTGGGAGTATAAATAGAATGAGTAGGATTGTCTTCTTTGTTTAAATCGTCGAGAAACATTGTTGTAATTTTTTTTAATGAATCTTCTTCTTTAATTTTATAGCAAGCATTTATTGCCTCGGCTATCCAATTTTTATTGAAACCTATATCTGCATTGTTTAAAGCAATAAATTTTTCAAGTTTTTGTAGATATTGACTGGGATTTTCCTGGAATAGTTTTTCATTAAATTCTTTGGGAAGATTCGGGAAAACCTTAAACCTGATTAAAGCTTTATATTTTTCTTTCTTAAATACCATTAATTCATCGATATTTTTTTTTATTTTGTTAAAATTATCCTGCAATAATTTCAAATTATCAAGCACAACTCTTTTTAAGATCTGATCATTACCGGTAATAATTCTGTCTGTTAATTCTTTAATCGTTCTGGTATTAATACCGACCGTTGATAAATTAAGGTTATGGAAAGCAAAGTATGAAAGGACCTTATTCATATCATCAAGATATTTTTCTGTGATAGAATCCATCTCTTCATTTAAGAGATTAGCCTGATAATCGAGGGCATTCATCTGTGCTTTTAATCTATCATAAATAACTCTGGGTCTTTCATTATCCATAAAAGCTTTTTCTTCAGGAAGATTAATGCCCCTTGAATTCGCATCATCATCGGAATAACTATAGAAATTTTCTTTTAGTAAAGATTTTCTAACCAGTAAATTTGTGAGATTTGAAATATTATTAATTGCTCCTCTTATCAAGGTTTTTAATTTGGGCAATTTTTTTACCCTAAATTTTGCTTCTATCCTTGCAAAAGCAGCTTCAAAGTCTTGATACATTGCAAGTTAACCTTTATTTTTAATTAATACCAAAGTTAAAAAGATTATCTAAGTAAAGGCGACTTCAATTAATTTTTTTAACTTTGACATCTATATTGTAATGATAAATTATTAAAGGGAAAAAAACAATAAAATAATACTTTTTTTGATGTATTAATTTTTTTTATACAAATTTTATGAAATTTATATTTGCCTTATAGATAACAAAAGGCACTATAGTAAAAAATACTAACTATTAGATGGGAAATCCCCATTAAATTTATTCATGAAAAATCTCTTGATTTACTATATCAATTAATTGCTGTAATAAGAAATTGACTGTTTCTTATTATCATCTTTGAGATGTCATTATCATAAATAATTTTATCGTTTATAATATTGTTTATATAATTTAAAGTTGATTCTCCGACATTTTTACGAGTTACACTGCCGATCCCTGCATTATAATAAGCAAGTGCTTTTACAATATTTTTTTCAGATTTTTGCATACACCAGCTTAAAAATATTGCGGCGTTTTCAATATTTACCTCTGGATTAAAAAATTCATGCGGCTCCAGATGGGTAAAAGTTTTACTGTTTAATTGATATAATCCTCTGTCTATGCTGTTATTTAAATTATAATTAATTGCCATTGGATTAAAACCTGACTCAGCTTTCATTAGTGCAATAAACAAGGTTGATTCTATATTATATTTTGCAGCATATTTTAAAGTAATTTTTGCAATTTTTTCATCACCTATTAACTCTGTAAAATAATCCAGCTCTATTCTTTTTTTTATATCTAGCCTTTCTTCATTTTTATATTCACTTATAATGTTGTTGAATAATCTCTTATAATAATTGACATTAAAAAAATTAATCATCAATACAATTAGGCATAAATATATGCCTAGAATAATAGTATTTTTAAATCTATCGATTTCATTTAAAGTTAACGGATTAAACGGTGAATTTAAATTATAAATATTATTAGTAAATTCCAAAATTATCCCTCCAGAAGTTTCTAAAGTCGGGATATAACCAAAATATATATGATTGACAAGGTTTATATAGGATTTTAATAATAAAATTACATTTTTTTTAAAAAAAATTTAAATTTTAATAATTTGATAGCGTAACAAATACGTGACCTAAGGTCTAAAAATTAAAAAGCT
>CAZHHK010000015.1:0-34001 GCA_964531405.1 uncultured Spirochaetales bacterium
AATAATTTGGAAAAAGAGGCTTATTTATGGCAAACTTTCGGACAGTAATGAAATTTATATTTTGTTTATACTCCAACATTTTTAATTAATTTTATAATTTTTATTAAAAAAAACAAAAAAAAATTTTTGATATTAAAAAAAAACTTGACTTGTTATTTCATATCAAATATTCTTTTGTAATATATTAAATTTAAAATCAATCAAGTTATGTGCAATTTAATGCTTTTTAAAAATAATTGGAGGTTTTATGAAGAAGACTCATATTTCAATGAAAATATCTTTTGTATTATTCATTGTTACTCTTTTAATTTTTAATATTTTAAACATCTCTGATTATTTTATAACAGCATTAGCAAAAAATACCGCAAATTTTAAAGATTTTCTTATATTTATGTGGAATTTCTTTGCATTCTCATATCTGCCTTTTGGCCTAGCATGTTCTATAGTACTCTACTTTTTTTCTCTGCCTATTCAAAATATTTACGACAACTTTGTAAATGGACAAGAAGTTAAGAATGATGATTTAACTAAAGGCAAAAAACGAATCAAGCAAATACCATATATAATAATTGTATCATTATTTACTGCCATGGTTGGAGGAAACATAAAATACAATTATGGCAAACCGTTTACATTTGATATTTTTTACAGCTTTGTTTTCATGCTGACAAGCGCAGGACTTTATTCTTTCTTGATAATTTCCATAATAAATCTATTGCTTAATAATCTGAAAGAATATATGAAAATATACACCATTGAAGAAAAATCCTCCAAAAAATCAAGTCTGAAATCTAAATTAATTCTGCTGATTATTCTTTTCTCCGCCAATACATCAAGCTTTTTACTCATGCAGCAATTCAGATTATTTTATAATTATACAGATAATCAAAAAAACTACAATCCCAATTACAATGATCAAAATGAAATAAAATCGAATAATGATAAAGATTCAATAAAATTCATGAATGCCAAATTATTCAACTTCTTCGTCCTATTCAATTTCATCTTATTTTTTTTAACAGTCGCTAACGCAGTAATTCAATATATTTATTCACTCGAGCTGACATTTCAGCTAAAATTACAGCAAATTAACCTCAATGAATTTTTAAAAAAAGGCGGGGACCTGACCAAAAAGATTGCAATAGTATATGATGATGAAATAGGAAGACTTTCCAGCACGATAAACGGTTTTGTAGGCAAGATTACAGAAATATTAAAAAGCATTTTTTCTATAACAACAGATTTAGAACAAACATCCGAATCTTTAAATAATGATATACTGGAAGCATCAACGGCAGTGGAAGAAATCACCTCGTCCAGCAATCAAATTGATAAAGATGCAAAAGGTCAGAATTCGATAATAATCAATGCAAAAGATAAAATTTCTGTAATGCTGGATTATATTAAAAAAATATCGGTAAACATGGAAAACCTGTCTAACTTTGTAATCGAAACTTCAAGCTCCATGCAGGAAACGGCAGGCAGCATCAAATCAGTTAATGAGATAACAAATAAAACGAATGATCTTGCTAGAGAGTTATTAAACAGTGCAAATGAGGGAGAAAAATCCCTGATAAAATCCATTGACGCCATAAAAAAAATCAAAGATGTTTCTGCTCAGGTAATGGATATAATAAATATGATCAAAGACATTGCCTCAAAAACCGATATGCTGGCAATGAATGCTGCAATCGAGGCTGCTCATGCAGGGCAATACGGCAAAGGATTTGCAGTCGTTGCAGATGAGGTAAGACAGCTTGCAGAAAACAGTACCGAGCAAGTCAGACAAATAGAACAGTATATCCAGACTATGCTTCAAACTGTTGATAATGGCGTCAATATGTCGCATGAAGCCGGTCAATCATTTAAAAGAATAGTTGATTATATCAGTAAAACCGGTAATTTGATTTCTGAAGTATCACAGGCTATGAACGAGCAAAGCAACGCAACAACAGAAATTATTTCTTCAGTATCAACGGTGGTCAACTCTACAGAAGAAATAAGAGAACTTACAGAAAAACTGCAAAATCAAAGTTCAGAAATCGAAATGCAAATATCAGATATAATCAATATGTCCGCTCATATAAGCAATGCCACATCAGAACAGAGTATCGGCATAAATAATATACAAAATTTAGTCATAAAAACAAAAGATATATCATCAAAAAATCTAAATGTAATTAATTCCTTAAAACAAATTATGGGGGATTATAAATATTAAATAAATTTATACGAGGAGATAGCTTATGAGAAAATCAGCTTCCAAAATTTTTCTTTTGATAGTTATAGCATGCCTGATATTTTTTTTGAATCCAGGGTGTACTCAAAAACTCGATAATACGGATGATAAAAACAGTATTACCAATGACAGTCAGGATGAAAAGGATTATGAAGCAGAATTAAACATGATGAAAACAAAAAAGGTTATGACCGAGAGAGACTGTAAAGAATTTCTTGCAAGAATATTTGTAGATCACTTTAAATCAAAAAAAATAAATTTATTATTATCCCGCTTAACTAATGATATTGAATGGAAAGTCGTTGGTGATATAGGCGAAGTACCTTTTGCAGGTATTTATAACGGTAAAAAAGAAGTAAAAAAATATTTAATTGCTTTTTTTAATAGTATAAAAATAATCGATATTTCATTGCAATATAATTTGATAGAAAATAACCTTGTAAATACCCATATCGATTTTAAAGCTTTTGTCCCTAAAACAAAAAAGCAATTTCAAATTGAATTCGTGTTTGCTTCAGAATTAACTGATTTTTACAAAATAAAAAAAATGACAATATACTATGATACTTATAATTTTTACTGCGCCTATCTTAAAGAAGGACCCAAATTTATAAAAGATTATAGAAGTGATAACCTTTATTTTGACAGAACTATTACCGGCTCAAGGGATTATGTAATGGCAGGCTATAATGATTTTTTAAATCAAAACCTTCCTGGTTTACTGGATAAATTATCTGACAATGTATTATGGATATTAAAAGGCAATAGCAATGTGGTGCCGGTCGCTGGTGTATATCATGGTAAAGAAGGTGTGGTAAACTTTATAACTACCCTATTGCAAAACTCTTATTATACAGGATTAAATATTTTATACACTGTTGAGGAAGGCAACAGGGTTGACTTCCATGTAAAAGAGGAATTAATTGTATATGCAACCAATAAAAAGATGAGCGTTGATATCGTTCAATCATTCATTGTCGAAAACGGCAAAATGATTGAATTTGAAAGTACTAACAATTCATACAATGTCGTAAAAGCATATACGCCAGATAAATAAAAATATCGATCAATAAAAAAAACCGATCTCTCAGATCGGTTTTTTTTATTGATCCTCTTCAAATACTTCAGCTTTATAAATTTCGATTTCCATCTTTGATTTAGCCCATTCATCAGGAGCTAACCCAGCCTTAAGGCAAAGATGAGTCAAAAATTCTTCTTTGTCCGGCAATTGCTCCCATACCTGAGGCAAAAATGTAGCACTCCTGAAATTCTTTTTAATTATAACACCGTCTTCAAGAGGAATAAGTTTATTAAGTAAATCATTCTTATCATCATAAACCAATTTTTCAGGCACCGACAAAACACTTATTTCAATGTGTAATTTTGATATTTCATCCTTTGTAACAGGCATGAATCTAGGATCCTGATATGCCGCATTATAAGCATTATCGATTACCGCCTCATACAATTGCTTTATTGGCAGAATATACCCGATGCAGCCTCTTAAATTTTTATTCATATTAAGAGTTACAAAACAACCTCTTTTCTCTTTTAATACAGGACTTAATTTTGAAATTTCGTCATTTGATAAAATATCTTTTATGCCACCTTTTATTATTGTTTTCCTGGCAAGATTAAGTAAAAATTTTCTATCATTGTTATTAATTTCCTGTTTTTGCATAAATCGCTCCACTTGTTATAAAACAGCATTTGCTATAAAAATATCCATCTTACTCTCCTAACCTTTTTTACATCAAAAACTATTTAGATCAATTCTCTTTACTACTGACTGCAAAAAAGTGCGGAGTGGACAAATGGAATACTTTTTATTATAAATAATTATACAATAATAAAATTAATAATTAAAGATTATTTTATAAAAAATATAAACTGAAGATTTTATTCTTTAAAAGCCATATCAACTTTAAATTTTTTAAAAAATGACGAAAATAATTAAAAGAACCTAATTAAATGTTATGTTGGAGATCCGCTTGACATTAAATCATAAATATAAAAGAAAAATCGACTGGGAATATAATATTAATGACAATAGATTCACTGCAGGAAGCCGAAAATCGAAAAAGAGAAAAATTGTCAATAATAAATTTACAAATCATGACAATCTTGATTTCTCAAATTTTAATATTATTAAAAATAACAAATTCAATAATAAAATCCAAAAGAGTTTTATAAATAACAAAACTAATCTATCTTCATCCAATAAAGCATTCTCAACAATATATTATGGCATACTTTTCTTTTTATTATGCGGAATTTTACTTTTTATATCAGTCTCAATAGGCTTTGCGTCATCAAGCAAAACCGAAGATTTTAAGGTAAACAATTTTTATGATACTGAAAAATCGTTTAAAATGCTGGAAGAATTTATTACTGAATCATCAAAAAATAATGATATTGATTCTTCAAGCCAAGTTAATATTGAAAATAATATTATTAAAAAATTTACTTTTATTAAATATAGAATATTAAAAAACGATTCGGTTCAAAAAATAGCTAAAAAATATTCCTTATGGCCAGACACAATCTTACTTTCAAATAATATCGAATCAGACAGATACCTAAAAACCGGAAGCCAGATAATCATCCCTAATCAAAATGGCAGATTAATTACTGTATCAAGTAACGATTCAATATTTAAAATAGCAGATAAATATGGAATAAGCTGGCAGAAAATCGTAGATGCAAACGACTTAAAATCTTCGGTTATAAGACCTGGAATGAAATTATTTATCCCAGGATCAAAAATGACCAGTTATGAAAAGGATAAATTTTATTCACAAAAATTTATATGGCCGATAAAAAATGCCATATCATCATACTTCGGTCCTCGTATAGATCCATTTACTGGTGCCTATGCATTTCATCCGGGCATAGATATAAAAGGAAATATAGGTGATAAGATTAAAAATGTCAAAAATGGCAAAGTCTTATTTACTGGTTGGGAAAAAGTTTACGGCAATTTCATTATAATTAAATACAGCGATAATATTGTCATAACATACGGACATCTTTCAAAAATATATGTCACAAAAGGTCAGATTGTCAAACAAGGCGAAATTATAGGGCTAGTGGGAAACACCGGTAGAAGCACCGGACCGCATCTTCATTTTGAAGTCAGAAAAAACGGCAAATTAATTAATCCATTGACAATACTTGATTATTAATTCAATAATCATCCGTGTTTATTTTTTAACCAAAATTAATACATTAAGTACTTATTCGGAGATACAAGGGCTTGATTAATAAAGCTGTAAAATTTTATGTAATTAATATCATTATTTTTTCTGCAATAATATTTACATCGACTTTTTTAGTCGGTTTATCAATAAACATCATCAATACAAAATTTTCATCTTCATTATTTAAGATAAGTCTTATAAATTCATTTTTTATAACGTTAGGTTCTATCTTAAATATTTTTATTGTAAAACTTTTATATCGTAAAATTAAGACATGGGCATTATTCCTGGTATCATTTTTATTAATCTTTGGTATATGCATAACTGGTTTTCTTGCATCCTTTTTGTTTGCTAGCTTTATTTTTATTTTTGAAACAAAAACATTGTATCTGTATTTCATCATCAATATATTATATATTCTCACGGTAAGTTTTATGACAACAGGTTTTATGGTATATCAAAACAGAGTCGGCATCATGGAAAACATTATAAATGAAGAAAAATACTTAAGAGAAAAAGCCGAAAAAGAATTATTTAAATCAAAAATCAATCCACACTTTTTATTTAATTCTCTTAATCTGATTATATCCCTCTTAAATGATGAAAAAAAAGCCGAAAAAGCAATCTTAAGCCTCTCGGAACTTTTACGATACAATCTTTACGCAGGAAATAAAGAAAAAATAAAAATAAGCGAGGAAATAGACAGTATAGAAAAGTATTTGACAATCCAAAAATTGAGATTTGGAGAAAGACTGGATTACATAATTGATTGCAAGATCGATGAAAATATACCCCCCATGATAATCCAACCGCTTATTGAAAATTGTGTTAAACATAACATTGATAAAACTGAAAAATTAATAATTAATATAAAAATTTATAAGCAAAGCAAATTACTTATAATTAATATCTTTGACTCAAACAAAACTTTAAATTATAATATGATAGGCAAAGGTATAGGTCTTGAGAATACTAAAAAGAGAGTTGAGCTGTCAGGCGGAGATTTTAAAATTATTGATGGAGGAATAATAATAAAATTTAAATTATGATAAGAGTATTAATTGCTGATGATGAAGCGCATGCATTGGACAGATTAAGAAAATTACTCAGTAAATATGATTTTTTAAAGATAGAGTATGAAGCAAAAAATGGAAATGAGGTTCTCGAGTGCATTATCAACAAAAAACCCGATGTGGCATTTTTGGATATAAATATGCCGGGAATTTCAGTTTTACAATCATTACCTTCATTAAAAGATGCACCTTTAGTAATTTTTCAAACCGCTCACTCTCAATATGCCGTGGAAGCTTTTAATATAAATGCCCTCGATTATCTATTAAAACCGATAAGTGAAGAACGACTCGAACAGACCGTCAACAAAATAAAGAATATTCTTATTGAAAATTCTACAACTGAAATAAAACCTGAGGCAGGTCAAATAAAAAAAATAACTGTAAAAGACGGCATCAAGATTAAAATAATAGATATAGAAGAAATTTATAAAATAACATTCGAAGATGGTTTCAGCTTTGTTTATACGGATGAAGGAAGATTTCTTTCGGATAAATATCTTACTGAATTTGAAGAATTATTAAAACAAAATAATTTTTTCAGAGCAAACCGAAATGATCTGGTTAATCTTAAATATGTCAAACTCATACATCCCATGTTTAAGGGATCATTTTCAATTGAATTAAAAAACAAGGATTTTATTAATCTATCAAGAAGGAAAGCTAAGGTCTTAAGACAAATAATCGATTTTTAATTTATTTCCTCCATTGCCACTTATAACCGCTTAACTTAAAAATAATACCGCTTGTAGTATTTTGATTAATTAAATGTGATTATTAATATAAAATACAATATAAAATGATTAAAAAATCTACTTAGGAGGTTTTTAAAATGAATAATAAATTTATCTTAATCTTGATTGCTATACTTGTCGTTGCAGTTAACAGCATTTTTTCTACTCAAATGAAAACAGGAGCCGATATTAAAGACAATAAGATTTATGAAGATGACTACCTATTTAAAGGCAAGAATCTTGATTTTTCAGGGAAAGCGGATGATATATACTTCATAGGTGAAGCACTGAAATTTAACGGAGAAACTAAATCAAACATTAATGCAGTAGGTGATAAAATAATAATTAATGGTAAAATCGGCAATAACATCCATGCAGGCGCCAGACTCGTCGAGATTTCAAACAATGTAAAAAGCAATGCTTATATCGTGGGCGGTACAATCATACTGCAAAAAGGATCCTCAATAGACGGCACACTATTTACATTATCAAAGGATTTGATAATAAAAAATGATGCCGTAATAAACAGCGGAATATTTTCATCAAGTGGTAATGTTACTATTTCAGGAACCGTTAATGGAGATTTAAAAATTTACGCCGGCACTTTGACAATCGATGGAATAATCAACGGCAACATAAAAACCGAAGTCGGCAAAATAGTTTTTACAAACAACTCGAAGTTAAATGGAAATCTAACCTATACTGCAGAATATATGCTAACAGATTTTGACAAATCAAAAATAGCAGGCAGTGTTGAATTCATAAAGGATGATTTTAACAGGCACAAAAATTTTAATCATCATTTTTTCATACCTCACCACAAAAATTTTGAAAAAAAATTTAAATCAGACTTTTTAAAAGCAATGATATTCATAAAAATTTTTACTTTAATAGGATTCATAATTGCAGGCTTATTAATACTTTTATTCCCAGTAACAAAAAAATTTGAAAAAACATCCGAAAATAATAATTTTTGGTACACGATGCTCTGGGGACTGATCCCCTTTTTCATCTATCCTGTAGTTATAATATTTTTAATTGCTCTAGTTGTTACAATCCCGCTGGGTATTACTCTAATCATGCTCGGATTGCCTCTTTTATTAATACTTCAAATCATCGGCGTGGTTTTATTTGGACAATATTTGTTTAATATATTTAAATGGAACATTACCAACAGGTATTTTTACTTTCTATTCGGATTAATATTTTTTGTAATAATATCAATCATACCATTGATAAATTTCCTGGGCTTAATTTTCTTTACAAGTTTAGGCTGGGGTCAAATCATTCAGGTCTTATTCAATAAAAAATTGACTTCCTAATTTTAGCATTAAATAAAACAAGGCTCTGCTTTTAATACAGAGCCTTGTTTATTAATTTATATATTTATTGATTTTATTAAAACAAATTTGACAATTTCAATTACTTTTTAGCTTTTGCAACCTGTTTTTTATTCTTATTTCTTGGTCTGGATTTTCCATAAGTACCTTTAAATATTTTTCCCTTTTTTGTTCTTTTATCGCCTTTTCCCATAAAATATCCTAATTATTCCAAATTAATAAACAGACTTACAGTCTGTAACTATTTTTTAATAGTATATTAATTTTATTTATAATATGTCAATATATAATTTTAATTTTATCCAATATTTTTATTCCTTTTAATTACCATCATCTCATTGCCGCCTTTTTGAAACTCATAATCAACTTTAATTATTTCTGCAGAATAAACACCGTTATTAAAATTATTCATAACCTCAGGTACATAGACAGACAATCTGGCATTAACATCAAGCAAAGGAAATATCCTAGCCTCGAATGAAACTCTAAGCATTTCCCTAATCGATTTAATATGAAAATCAAGTGTTAAATTATCCGTATAAAGAAAAAGAAAATGTGAAGACAACGAAATATCAAATTGATTATCGTCAAAAGACAAATTGGGTAACTCTCCATAAACATACCTGTTTTCATCTTTCCCCTTTTCATAGTCTTCCAAAAATATTTTCATGGCACTCATCCTTATTCGTCCGAGTTCATCAACATCTTTGATTTTAGTCCATATAAATTTTTCCTGATTTTTCCTTGTCTGACTGATAACATTATCATAAGTCTCTTCTATACGTTTTTCAATTTCTTCTTTTGAAAATTTGTAAATAGGATCAATAGACACCGCATAACCACCGTTTTTATTTATGATAGAATTAAACCCCGCAGGACCGTCACCACAACCCAAAATTTTTTTAGTTAAATCTTTTTCAGACAACGAAAACATTTTTATATATTCTTCATACGATCTACCCCACGGGACAACACTCTCGTATTTAAATGCCACAACACTCTCCGTTATAAAATTTATTTAGTCCATTGAGATTCGATCAATGCCGAAATTTCATTATTTTTATTACGAATTACCTGTTGAATTGTGTTTTCATCGAAAACAAAGGTACTTACAGAAATTAATTCCTTAATAAAAACTTCTTTCTTAAACTGGATGCATATTCTTTTTAATCGCTTGTTTTCAATCCAATCATCTGCTATGCTTTCATAAGCCCACTCAAGATAAGAAGCGTTATTTACATGATTATTATTGTCTATATCTGTCCTTCTAACAGTAAAATGCCTAACATTATCATTGCTCTCCTGAAACTTAAATTTTCTGATATCACTGATGAAGCCACCTTCATGACAGTCATACGCCTCCAACATAAATCCGGGAATTTTTGTCGGACGGCGTCTTGCAGCATCGATTAAAATCCAGACAGCATCAGCTTTTACCAGCTCTTCACCCTTACTGCTTTTAATGCCATACTGCCGGCCGGCATAAATATTTCCAAAACCTGTAGGCTTAGTCCAGACAATTATTTTTTCATTTAATTGAGGATATCTAACAATGTCTATTTCCCATTGGACCAGCACCCAGGCGAATTTTCTTTTTGCAAGCTCATCCATCGTCATAGGTGTATCATTTTCCGTCTGATAGACAACAGTATCGTCAAAGTAGTTTAACAATCTTGCTGGAAATATTTTTTTATTAATATCCGTATCATAATAGCGGACTACAAATTCTCTTTCCGTATAAACTGCCAAAATTGCCTCGTTAGAATTTATAGGGATCAATCGTTATTATTGTTCCATCAGGATTATAATTTAATTCTGCTACCTTTACGCATCTTAAATGCATTATTCCACCAGATAATGAACTATCATGATAAAATAGATACCATTTGCCCTTATACTCAACAATCGAATGATGATTTGTCCAGCCAATAACGGGTTTTAAAACATAACCTGCAAAAGTAAAGGGTCCAAGAGGATTATCACCGATCGCATATGCAATATGACGGGTGTATCCCGTTGAATATGACAGATAATATTTACCTTTATATTTATGCATCCAAGCAGCTTCAAAAAACATTCTATCTTTATCACCCTGGAGTACAAGATTACCTTTTTCATCCAATATCTTAGCTTCTTCCGGAGGACTTGCAAATTCAAGCATATCCTTTGTCATTTTTACGACTCTCGGATATAAGGCAGGTTTATTATCTGCAGGTATGTTGCCATTAGGATCGTATTTACCTGTCTGCCATTTTTCAAGCTGGCCACCCATTAAGCCTCCAAAATACATGTAAGCCTCTCCATCATCATCTACAAAAATACATGGATCGATACTAAAACTTCCCTTAATGTATTCAGGCTGAGCCTTAAAAGGTCCGGCTGGTGAATTACTTGTAGCAACGCCGATTCTAAATAGTCCATCTTTATCTTTTGCTGGAAAATAAAAATAATAAGTATTATTTTTAAACGCTGCATCTGGAGCCCATAACTGTTTTTTTGCCCATGGGATAGACTCAAGACTCAATATAACGCCATGATCCTCAATGGAGGCATCTATACTTTTCATAGAAAAAACATGGTAATCTTTCATATCAAATTGACTACCGAGGTTATCACCAGGAATATTGTTTTCAATATCATGAGATGGATAAATAAATAATTTCCCATTGAAAACATGAGCGGATGGATCCGCAATATAAATCTTATCCGTCAATGGTCCTTTTTTAATTTTTTTTGCATTAATACAAGATAACATACTAAGAACAATACAAGTGATAAGTAAAAACATAAGGCCTATATTCCTTTTATAAAACATTTCAACTCCTCCGTAATATATTGATTTTGTGATATATTGTGAAGTCCAAATATAATTGAAACTCGAGTGAAAAATAACTCATTTTTTTTAAAAATTCAATAAATCTTTTTGATCGTAAAACAATTAACATAAAAATAGCCAATCTAATTATTTTTATTAATGCATGATTTGAGTTAGTAAATCATGTCTTTATTATTATAATAATTTATGTTATAAATATCAGCACTTTAATAATAACAGGATAATCTATGAGTTTTAAATATTTAAGAAAAATACCTTCAGCGGAAGAAATAATAAAAGAACTTCCACTTGATCAACAACTTACCCAAATTAAAATTGCAAGGGACAGAGATATTAAAAATGTTTTTTCAGGAAAATCCGATAAACTTGTTTTAATAATCGGTCCATGTTCTGCGGATAATGAAGATGCCGTATGTGAATATGTAAATCGCCTTTCAAAAGTTTATGAAAAAGTTAAGGAAAAGCTAATAATAATTCCAAGGATTTATACAAATAAACCGAGAACTACCGGCGAAGGATATAAAGGTATGCTGCATCAGCCTGATCCTCAGGATGAGCCTAATATTTATGAAGGAATCAAGGCAATAAGAAGAATGCATATTAGAACAATTAAAGAAACAAATCTTTCTGCAGCCGATGAGATGCTCTATCCTGACAATTATTCTTTTCTTGAAGATCTACTTTCATACGTGGCGGTCGGAGCACGTAGTGTTGAAAATCAGCAACATAGATTTGTTGTAAGCGGCATCGATATTCCTGTAGGAATGAAAAATCCTACAAGCGGGGATATGAATGTAATGCTTAATTCTGTATTTGCTTCTCATATGCCTCATGTTTTTAATTATAATGGATGGGAAGTAAAAACTACCGGAAATCCCCTAACTCATTGTATTTTAAGAGGTGCTGTAAATCATTATGGAATAAGTATAGCCAATTATCATTATGAGGATCTAATTAAACTCGATGAGATGTATAAAAAAAGGTCTTTACAAAATCAGGCTGTAATAATAGACACCAATCATGCCAATTCAAACAAGCAGTATAAAGAACAGCCAAGAATTGTTTATGAAGTCATGCAGAATATTAAAAATTCTAAAGAGCTTAAAAAAATAATAAAGGGCTTTATGATAGAAAGCTATATCGAAGAAGGAGCTCAGGATATAACGGGAAAGGTTTTTGGAAAGTCGATAACCGATCCATGTCTCGGATGGAAAGACACAGAAACTCTCATTTATAAAATTGCCGAACTTTTATAAAATTTCTTGGAGAAAAAAAAGCATGACTGAAATAAAAGTTAACCTTGTAAGACAGATTGATGACTCATATAAAATCATCATAGGTAATAATATCCTTAACCTCTTGCCGGCACAGATAAAAAAAGTTGTAAATTCAAAAAAGATTCTAATAATAACGGATTCCAATGTAGCAAAATACCATCTTCAGCCAGTCAAAGCATCTTTAGTTAATGAAGGCTTTAAAGTATTCACCTATATATTTAAAGCAGGAGAAAGATCCAAAAACCGAAAGACTAAAGAGAAGATTGAAGATTACATGCTTAAAAATAGCATTGACAGAAGCTCATGTATCATAGCATTAGGTGGTGGAGTAACTGGTGATCTAGCGGGATTTGTCGCGGCAACATATTGCAGAGGCATCCCTTTTATACAGGTACCCACAACACTTCTCTCACAGGTTGATTCATCTATCGGCGGAAAGGTAGCAGTTGATACAAACCATGCTAAAAATATGATTGGAGCTTTCTATCAGCCCAAATTGGTATTAATTGACACCGAAGTATTAAAGACAATCCCTATAAATTTAAGACTTAATGGTATTGGGGAAGTGATCAAGCATGGCATAATACTCGACAGTGAGTTTTTCAATTTCATTGAAAAAAATGCAGATAAAATAAAAAGCTATGACCCAAAAATTATGAAAATAATTATTGAAAAAAACTGTAACATAAAAAGATCTGTGGTTGAAGCCGATGAAAAAGAAACCGGATTAAGAAAAATTTTAAACTTTGGACATACTCTTGGTCATGCCATTGAAGCACTTTCTAATTACAAGATTAGCCATGATGAATGCGTTATAATCGGCATGTATTATGAAGCGCTATGTGCTAACTCGATCGGGTTATTAAACAAGAATGATCTTGACAGAATAATATCACTCATAAAAATATTTTTACCTGACATAAAAATACCAAAAAATATAGATAAAGAAGGTATAATAAAAAAAACCTACCTCGATAAAAAGGTAAAAAACGGTATCGTAAAATATGCATTGCCTAAAAAAATCGGTGAGACAAAATATGACATTACTGTTGATGAAAAAGTCATAAAAGATGTACTTTATAAATTTGCATAAATAAATTTATCATTATATATTTTTACAATCAACTTTTAATTATTGAAAATATTTAATAGCTCAACCTTATTCTAAACATTACACTTGTTATAAATTTCCTGTATATGATTTTGCCACTGAACATCATTTTGATTATCTGTTTTTACATTTTTAAAATATCATATTTCAAACAATTTTTATCAAAATTCTTAATTTTATCATTATCATTTTTTTTCCACTTCCTTAATAACTCTTTTGATTATTCTTTTGGAATGTGATTTTTTATTATTGAATCAAATTTTTGCCAATAACTCTTCAATATTAAACGTTTTTGATATATAATTAATTACTACTTTTGAAAATGCTTATATTCTCTAATCTATAGAGATGATTTCGCAGTTAAAAAAATAAAAGGCACATCGCTAAATTTTGATTTATTATATTATCAAATCAGGTTTAGGAATTTTAGAAAGTTTTTTGATAGCTGCCATTCTATTTATTGCATAAAATATATTTATCTTTCATTGTATCTATAAAATATGAAAGTAATTCAATATTATCATAAACAAGCAATATATTTTTTTTTGATTTATCATAATATTTAGTATCAGATAATTTTATATTTTGAGATAAATCAATCGGCATTGCATATTCATTATAATCTTCGATTAAATCAATAAACACCCACAAAGCAGGTGATTTGTAATAGCACCTAATATGAGCTTTTGTTACTAATAAAATAACTTCCCTTGATTTTCAAGGAGATCAAATTTGTCTTAGTTTTTATGTATTCCCTTATCATTTCTTCATTTCTATCTATTGTATTAACATAATTATACACGACACCAAAAATGATTTCCCCAATACTTTCTTCTTAATTTATAGAATTTGTTAATCATCCTTATTGTAGATTTTCCTTTCAATATTCCTACTATCTCTGCTACCGTACTTTTGGTGGTATTGATAAGCACATATATATATGATCTTTACATACATGTCCTTGACTTATTGTGATTTTTAAACATAAACACAATTTCTTCAATTCATCCTTAATCACATTTTTAGATTCATTAAAAAAGATTTTGTACCTATACAAAAGTATAAAAAATAATTTTTCTTTTTTCTTGATTAATTAATCTATAAATTATAATATCCACTAATTTAAGATTCCTTTGGAGATGGATATGGCTATTAATGGAGTATTATTACCCATAATTACACCTTTTTTGAATGGAAAGTTCGACTATAAAAGTTATAAAAATTTAATAGATTTTTATCTTGAAAAAGATATAGCTGGCATCATTCCTAATGGTACAACTGGAGAATGCCCGACAATTGATGACTATGAAATGGAAGAACTACTTGATAAAACCATTGAATATGTAAATAAGAGAGTACCCGTCTATTTTGGGTTAAGGAGGGAATAACACAGATAAACTCGTTAAAAAACTTAAAGTTATCGAGAAAAGAAATATAAAAGGTATACTCTCAGTCTCACCATATTACAGCAGACCAGATCAAAGGGGAATTTACGAACATTTTAAAAAACTGTCAGAAAATACCAATATGGAAATAATTATTTATAATATCCCTTATAGAACAGGCAGAAACATTGAGAATGAAACATTGAGAAAACTTGCCGAGTTAAAAAATATCACGGGACTTAAAGACTCATGCGGAGATATTAAACAAAGCATGGATCTGCTTTTAAACCCACCTGAAAATTTCTCTATCCTGACGGGAGAGGATATTTTTTATTATCTTACTTTAACATTAGGTGGTAATGGTGGAATACTTGCTGCGGCTCATATTCAGACTGCAAAATTCATTGAAGTTTACAATCTTATAAAAAACAACGACCATCAAAAAGCACTTTCAGTCTGGAAGGAAATAAATTGGTTCATACCATTTCTGTTTGAAGAACCCAATCCGACACCGATAAAATATATTCTTAAAAAAGCGGGTAAAATCACAAGTGATGAAGTTAGACTTCCTCTGGTTGGAATAACCGACAGGATGAAGGAAAAATTAAGCAGGGTCATTCTTTAGAGAATTTTTATAAATCTTCTTATTTTAATCATCAGATATAGCACAAAAATTAAAAATAAAATCATTAAACCACTTAGAATAAACCCAATTTTAACACCAAAAATATGGCTTATACTGCCCGCAAAAAGATTCCCAAAAGGTGTTGTACCGGCGAAAAACAAAGTATATACGCTTATCACTCTGCCGCGAAACTGATCCTTAGCATTTAACTGAAGTGTGGAGTTTGCTGTCGTAAAAAAAATCGAGTTACCCAACCCCATTAAAACAAGTAAAAAAGCAGCAACAAATATTATATTGCACAAACCTGTAGCAATAAAAACAATTGATATTAAAAATGGAGTATATTTTAGAATAAATACAAAAGGACCATTCTTGCTTTTTACTGCAACTAATAACGCACCAATCAAGGAGCCGATCCCGATGCATGACATCAAGAATCCAAAATTAGATTCATTTAGATTGTAGACTTTTTTTGCCAGAAGAGGCACAAGTACATTAAAATTCATTGCAAAGATTCCAACTATTAAGACAACGATCAGGGTTTTCATTAAAATTGTCTCAGTAAAAATATACTTAATTCCCTCAGTTATATCTTTTAAAACTTTATTGTTTGATTTATGATTGGATATGTGCTGAGGGCGTATAAAGAATAATCCTATAATAACGGGAACAAAGCTTACAGCATTTATCAAAAAGCAATAGGCGATCCCAAATAGACCCATGATTAAACCGGCAATGGCAGGACCTATTATCCGAGCGGTATTAAACACAGCGGAATTTAATGCAATGGCATTCATTAAATCCTCTTTGCCGACCATTTCAATTATAAAAGATTGTCTTACAGGCATATCAATCGAATTAGCCAATCCAAAAATAGTTGCAAGAATAACCATATGATAATAATGAACAGTTTTTGTAAATACAAGTACTGCAAGTATAAATGCACCTACGGCAAGAGTAGTCTGCGTTACAATTATAATCTTACGCCTGTTAAACCTATCGCTTAATACACCGGCAAACAATGAAAAAAAAATCATCGGGGTAAATTGAAGTGCTCCTATAAGCCCAAGTAAAAATGGAGAATCTGTCAAAGTCAGAGCAAGCCATGGGAGGCTTATAGTCTGCATCCATGTACCGATTAATGAGACTACCTGCCCTAACCAAAATATTCTAAAATCTCTGTGGGTCAATGCCGAAAAATGTTTTTCTATCATTGCTATTTGGTGATTCGCTTTTTTGCTTCCTGCATCTTTTCATACATTCTGTTAGCCTGTAAGCAGAATATCTCAAGCTTAGCCTGAGTCACTTGGGTAAACGGATTACCATCAGACTCAATCGCAAGGAATGGAAGGTTATTTACTCCAAGCTTGTTTAATTCTTCATAAAGTGGTTTGTTACCCATTGCCTTAATCTTATGACTAAGAGTCATATTAGTCTGCAAGAGACTCTCAACCATACGAGATGGCAGACAGGCAAAAGGACCAATCGATATAGCACCACATGATGGATTTAAAATATACTTTAAAGCAGCACCCGTAGTAATCGGCACCTCTCCACGCAAATACGGAGTCACTATATGACGGCTTGCATTAATTACGCTTTTTATATCAATATAAAAAGGTTTGTAGAAACCACAATTTGCAAAAATATTCTTTATCTGATGATCTATATTTCTTTGTGACAATGACTTAAAAAAGAAATAAATCTTTTTGAAAAAATTTATATTTATTTCTGATAAATCATTCATCAGACAGTAGTCGATATAAAACATAACTTCCATAAACGGGATGATATGCGCAATAAATCCTTTTTCCGCTAGAATTCCTTCAATGTTTCGTCTGGCAAAATGATCGTTTCTTACATATATTTCACCAGTTATTGTAATAAATTTTGCATCATCGATGTTACCTTTGCGGGGTATTTCGCTAAACCTTTTGGCAGTCATCTTCAATCTCTTGGTAAGAGAAATTTTTTCTCTGCCACCAAAGTTATCCATAATCTTTTGGAATTCCTCTTCAAGAATATTCAAAGCATAATCAGGATCAACCGCCAAAACTCTCATTGCATTCTTGATGGTTTCGAGTACATCACCCAATACCCATGATTTAAATAGATTTAACAAAAGTCCTGTACCAAAACCAGCATAACCTTCCCTGTCGTCAACCCTGAATACTGCGAAATTTTCTATTTTATTTCGTTTAATATAGTTGTTAAATGAATTATAGTACTGCTCGAGCCTGCAAGGTGAAGTATCCGTACCATGCAGTAAAACCAGCACTTCATCTTTCTGCCTGTTTTCGACATATTTCATCACATTGCCAAGCATCATTGCAAGTGGTAAACATTCCTTACTGGATGATTGAGATCTACCCTTCCTGATGCTGTCTGCTGTTGTCGGTGGCACGAGCCTCCCTCTAATGCCGATACGATTTACGTATTCGTTAGCCGGAGCGAGCACATATCTCGACAACGAAGGAAAAAGGAATGTATACTTATTTGACTTTGAAGGGATTGTCGTTTTACCATCGGATAAATATATTTTTGCTTTTAATCCTTTTCCTTCAACACGAGCAGGAATAAAATCATTTTTTTTAACCTCATTACTTTGAGTCTTATTTAACTCCCTATAAAATCTTATTACATCAAGGAATGCCTCGATACGTGTGTTAATCCCTGCATCAGCGCTGTGAGAGTCAAGCTCCAAGGTCAATGCAGGTTTACCCTCCATCTCTTCACGGAACAACTCTACGAGGAATGAATCCGGGCCACAGCTAAAATTCGTAATATAAGTACCAAACAATTGAGGATGTTTTTTTACAATCTGACTTGCCTTCAATATAGTTTCGCCCATCCCCCAATGCATAAATGGCTCAAAAGTTTCATTTTCAAAATCAAGCACATCATACGGCAGTATCTCTATACCCCGGGAAGTAAATTTTCTTGGGATACCAAGGTTTGCTTTTTCGGTAAACGCATTGTAAGGTCTACCAAAAAGAACTATACAAATTTTATCTGGATTTTTCTCAAGGTCTTTTAATATTTCTCTGCCCATTGCCTTAATCTCAGCAAAGAATTCTCTCTGTATTTTAAGTGCCTTATCGAATGCTTTTGATGCATCGCCTGCATTGCAGCCAAGCTTTTTTACTGCAAGATCAACGAATTTTTTTTTCTCTCTGTCAATACTCCTTGAAAAATCCAGTAATGGAATAAGCATTTCAATGGAGCCAAGTTTGTCTCTAAAAGCTGTTTTCAGACTGAAAGCTTCACCCTGATTAAAAACACAGCTCTTCCTGTCACCACGCTGTTTGCTATTACATGAACTGCACCCGTCCGTCTCAAGCTGTACAATATGAGGCATGAATATATAATCAGGCTTTTTCTCTAAGAGATTGTCAAAAAATCCATGAGCTAAAAGCATAGGATAGCAGAATGATGATAACGCAGAGTCTTCCCCTTCTTTTGTGGAATGATCAGATGTCACCACTTTAAATCCAAGCAACTGGAAAAAATTATAATAAAGCGGATAATAAGTATTTGTATAAAAACTCCTGTTTATGCCGATTGTCTTTGCATCATTTTTTATTTCATAAGACGGAGCATATTTACCAAAAATAAGTTTTTCACGTTGTGCGACAATATCTAGTTTCTCTTCATCAAATTTTAGAGATCGGATTATATTATAGTATTTATTGCAGGCTCCTCCAAAAGAATAAACCTTGCCATCTATTTTAATTCTTAAAATCTCGCAGCCGATATCACATTTTTCTTTACCTCCTGCACATTTAAACGGCTCGCCGTATTCAACATCACGATTGATTAATGTATCAAGATCAAATTCTTTTTCCTTAAGAAGATTGTTGTTTAATCTTTTTTTTACCTCAAGAGCAACACCAAAAGCACCCATCAAACCCGGATCAGGCGGCACTATGATATTTTTGCCGGTTAAAGCTGCCATAGCCACTGGTACAGCCTTGTTATAGCAAACACCGCCCTGCATAAATACTTTTTCGCCTACACGCCTGTTTCCTTTAACTCTGTTGTTATAGTTCATACAGATCGAATAAACAAGCCCAGCAACCATGTCTTCCCTGGCAATACCTTCCTGGCTTGCAACTTTTATATCCGAGCTTATGAAAGCGGCACATTGATCATTAAAATTAGGCGGATTCTTTGCAGTCAATGCTATATCGCCTATTTCGGTCATTTTAACTCCAAGAGTCTCTAAAGCAGATTCTTCAAGAAAACTTCCCGTACCTGCAGAACACGCTTCGTTCATTGCATAATCCGCAGGCACACCGTCGACTATATAGGTGTATTTTGCATCCTGCCCGCCAATCTCAAAAATCGTATCGACTTCAGGATCAAAATAAACGCTTGCTGTCGCGTGCGCAACAATTTCATTTATGACAGATTCTGTGAATGCATGAAGACCGACAATCTGCCTGCCCGACCCTGTAACACCGAGACCTATTATCTTTATTTTACTATTTCCTGTTTGATTCTTAAGCTCTCGATAACAGTTGCGACTTGCCTCAATCGGATTACCATTTGTACGTAAATAGATATCCGCAACAATTTCATCACTGTCCTTATCGATCAGCACGGCTTTAGTTGTTGTTGAGCCGACATCGATGCCAAGAATATACGATCCACCATCTTTTACCTTACCATGTTTAAACGACTTAAAAGTCACTTTATCTTTAAAAAACGAAAGCTCTTTTAAAAATTCGAATGAGCTTATTCCTTCTTTATAAACATGATCTATATCCTGATATTTTACAGTTTCATGTTTTAATCCATATAACGCTGCGCCAAGCGCTTCGAAGTAGCAGGCTTGCTCAGGTATATAAAGTTTATCGACCTGCTCCTTTAGGTATTGCATAACAATCTTATTTTTTGTAACTCCGCCTGTGATTAGCACATTTTTAGTTTTAAATGTAGACAAAAGTTCCGTAATTTTACCAGAAATCATTCTGCACAAACCTGCAACAACAGCACCTTTTTCCTCACCGATATTCAATGCATGGGTACAGTCAGACTTGCAGAATACAGAGCACCGTCCGGAGATTTTATGAGGATGCTTGCCGCTTGCAAGAGCAATTGCTTCATCGGCATTTAAGTCCATCCTTCTAATCTGCTGCAAAAAAAACTCCCCTGTACCAGAAGCGCATTTATTACCAATAAATACATTTTCAATCCTGTGATCCCTGTCAAGCTGGTAGACAATTGTCGTTTCACCGCCAGCTGACACAAGCACATTGTATTCGTTGTTGTCAAGATTAAGATATTCCAGAGAATATTCAATTGCTTCAGGTTCGGTAATCGTTGTAAGAGTTACATTCTCCCTAAATTTTCTCCCCGTAACCGTAATTCTATCGAATGTTTCAGGTTTAATACTTTTAAGGGTTTCAAGGAAGAAATGTTTTGCATTACCCTCATGAACCTTTGAAATTATATTCTTAATGGTTACAGTATTTGCTTCATTCTGTAATTCAACAAAAGTTATAGTTGATGCACCTAAACATATACCGAGTGATTTCATTAAGCCTCCGATTAGTTTATAATAATTATAATTTGAGATTAATTATAGTTATTGAATAATATTTATCAATAATTAATAGATAGTTTTTACTATTTTTTACACTATTTAATTTAATAAAGTAAAAATTGAGGGCAAATTTACGATAAAAACCCAAAAAAAGCAATATTAAATTTGCTAACCGCTTACTTTACCTTTATTCCAAGAATCGTAAGGTCATCATACTGCTCAAAATCCCCTCTGAATCTTGATTCCTCAGCTATCAAACGTTCGATCATTTCTTTGGGAGTCTTATCGCCTGATTTATCAAGCACAGCTCTTATCCTCTCATCACCAAATTCCTCAGGCTTCTCCTCGCCTTTTTCATCCCTTATCATCTTGCCATTACGTGCTTCCTCAATACCGTCGGTAAATAGATATATGATATCTCCGTGATCAAGCTGCAATTCTTCCTGTTTATAAGGTTCTGGCAGCATATATGATGGGAATACTCCAGCGGCACCTGCCTCATTTAATTTTACCCATTCAGTTTTTTGTTTACTATTTCTGTATATTAAAACTTGAGTATAACCTGCATTTGTCATCAACGCCTTCCTTGTCTTGATGTTTAGTATAACAACAAGTATTGCCGCAAATCTACCAACAAATCCCCTTTCTGCAACTGTATCATTTATCGTATTGATTATGCTTACCGTATCAATCTTGTCTTTCCTGGGATCAAAATTTGTGCAAAATGAATGAAAGAGAGTTGATATCTGCACCATTATCAAAGCCGCAGGAACAGCTTTTCCTGCAACATCGCATATTATGAAAGCATAATTATTATCATCAAGCTTCTTGTAATCAAAATAATCTCCCGATACACCTTTAGCTCCTTCATAAAATCCGTATATATCAATATAATCAGTAACATGAGGCTCTAGACTTATAAATTTTTTTTGTATCTCCTTACCAAGCATCATCTGCTTGTCTGCTTTTGCTTTTTCTATAAGTTTTTCCGTCATGTCATTAATGCTGGATGCAAGAATCCCGATTTCATCATTTGAAGTCACATTAATTTTTTCATTTTCCGTTCCCAAAAGTTTTTCATAATCATCTGTTAAAGATATTACATTAACATGCTTAGACATCCTCTTTATCGGTCTTATCGTAGTTGCAGCAAGAAATACAGAACCAAAAATACTAATTAATATAGCAATAATAGTTACAATAAGTGCTGTTGTTATCAAATTAATTCTTTCTCTTTTTATAACAGTTAAAATTTTTTCAAATGAATATCCAAGTACAATTTCTGCCACATACTGCATGGATTCACCCTGCTTTATTATAATCGGTTTAATAAAAATATATTTATCATTTAATTTTGACGGATCAAAAGGTGGCATTATTAATTCTTTATCTTCCATACTATTTTTTACAGAGTTTAAAAAATCATTAGACTCCTTATTAAAAACTTTTTGTAATATTATTCTAGTTTTCTCTTCATCATTAAGATTTTTTATTGATACACCTTTAAAGAATACGCCATATTTATCTCCATAACGTATTATTGTGGTATTATTGGGTTCCCTGAATAATGCGAAACCTATATCAGGAAGAGTTGTAATGTTTGCAGTAGCATCTACTGCTTCGCTGAAGCCTTTTTCGTAAGTATAAATATCAACCATTGTTGTAATATAATTTCGCATAACTAGATTGGCTCTTTCTTTCATTTCATTTGCAAGGTTTACTGTTTCATTCTTCAAAGCAAGAGCACTTAACGTTATACTTGTTGCAAGTACCACTGTTATAACGAGTGAAAGTATTAAAATCGTATATTTAAAAGTCAAGCCCATCCCTTTTTTAATCATTTTTTCCCTCCTTTCTATATATTCTTTCTGTGACAATTCCATTTTAACTTTATCAAGCTGCATAATTAACTGATTCAAATATATTTTTTCTTTTATGACTAATATTACAGACCTGAATAAAAAAATTACAATAAATATCCATAAAATAGAAATAATCAATATAATATACGATGTAAGATTAGGATATCCCTTGTTGTATAGTATTTTATCTATATTCAATGAAGCATTTTTATCATAATAAAAAAGCCATCTACCGCTAAAATTGGTTTTAATATTATAAAACAAAATGCCGCGTTGTGAGTGTTTTATCCCTATATAATAATCACCTTCTTTAATATTATAATCTTTAGTTTGTACTATATACCTGTCGGATTCAACATTAAAATAACTACTATCTAACTTATAGTCATACGGAAAATTTTTTGATTTTGATATATAAATCTCGCTTATAATGCCTCCTGTCTTAAATCCTTTCCCGTATATTTCAAGTCCATTACTTCCATCTTTTAATATTGTGCTGGCAACATAGTTAATCGAAGTTTCAACAATATATTTATCAAGCTTAAATTGGGTCCATGTTATACCCGACTCATTGCCTGCTTTATCAATGCCTTTTACTCCAAAAAGCAATATTCCGTTTTCCAGATTATTAAATTTTACCAACTTATCCGTAGTGTAATTAAAATCACTCTCTCTGACAAAAGATTTATAATAATCAGCGTTTACTTCACTAACATTCGGAAAAAATCTATAAAAATATTTATATGCAGATAACGGCTTGTTTGAATCAATCCATTCTATAATTGGAGAATTATCAGGAAGAGACTCATTTTTATCAACATATTCACTAATTATTCTTGGCGGATCTGGTTTTACTGTATCTACAGTAAAAGAATATACAGTATCAATACTTTCATTGCCTGCATTATCGTAAGATTTAATTTTAAAATACCATATTCCATCCTCAATATTGTCATAGGTTTTAGACAGATCCTTGTAAAAAATCATTGGAATATCGCTTCTAATTTTTTCATCCTTATTTTTCGTTAATATAGCCCGATAACCTTTTATGCCTGATTTATCAATTATTTCATTCCAGATAAATTTAACGCTTCTTCTATTGGTATAATGAGCATCGTTAATACCATATGCGATTACTTTAGGCGCCTCAACCGATGAATCGGTTTTGAGCATATAAATGGAATTTCCTATAGCATTCTGCAGCCATAAAAATTTTATTGAATCTTTATATATAAATTGATAGTTAGATAATGTCCTTCCGTTTTTCTTAATAATCCGGCGTTGATCTACAACTTCATCATTAATTATCTGGCATTGATAATTTTGAAAATCTCCATCAGCATTGTCATACCAGAATATATAAGAATTATCATTAAACAATAAAATACGTGGTGAATGAGCTTCTGACTTTGCGTTAGATATTAAAAGATCTTTACTTTCAAGTGATTCTATCCTGTTTAATTCAATGCTTTTATAATAAATATGACTTATAAAATTTTTATCATCTTTCTCCCAGACCAATAATATTTTATTACCATAAAAAGTAAAATCTGGGCTCTGATTGTTTTCTCCACCGGATTTTACCACTGTGTAATATCGCCATTTTGTTGTACTATCTATTGACGATACAGCAAGTACAATATTATAATAATATCCTGACTCTATACTACTATCTTTTGCCTGAAATGCAATATAAATATTTCCATTGAATTCTTTTATAACAGGATTAAGAGCCGATTTTAAATGACTGCCGATTATTTCATTTAAAAGTAGATCGCCTTTTCTTGTTATCTTTTTATATTTAATGATAAAACTGTTTTCTACGCTACTAGCATAAACAAGATGCAAATTATTTTTTGAATCAATGAATAATTTTGGCAAAAAAATTAATTTGTCGTCTTTTATATCAACAATATACTTGCTAGCTCCTTCTTTATAGGGATAAGACATCTGCACAAGAATAAACTGATTTTTACTCATTCTGTAGCAAATAAAAAGATTATTATCCTGATCAACCACTGTGGAAAAATCAACGCCCAGTGCATTATTACTAAAAAAATTTTTTACAGCTAGAATGCTTTGAGACCACTTTAAACCATCTGTTGAATACTTTATATTGAGAGCGAATTTCTTTTCTATATCAGCATAAGCAATACCATATAAATTGTTATTATTAAACACCTCAAATCTGCCAATGTTTCCCGAAGCGACCAGTTCATCGGATTCCCAGTAGATATCGGTCTGGCTGAATAATTTGAATGCTGAGAATATTATAAATAATATTACTATATGCTTAATTAAAAAACGCACGATTAATAATTATATATTTTAAATATATTTGTCAAGTTAATTAGAATTTATATATAGGCAATCATTTTTTATGTCCCCACCATCGATACTAATTCTTAATAAATTTTTAAAGACAAAATAATGTTTTTTTTGTATATTACGTTTTAATTTTTTAATTTTAAAGGAGTTTGTATGTCAGATAAAATTACTCTGGATTATTCTTATGCATATCCATTTATAAATGACAGTGATATAGAAAATTATAAAAATGAAGCTTTTAATGCTCTTGATACTCTTGTAAACAAATCAGGCAAAGGCAATGATTTCCTTGGCTGGCTCGATCTGCCAAAAAAAGCTTTGGAATCAATTGAAACAAAAGAGATATTGGAAATCGCAGACCATATTCATAAAAAAGCAGATCTAGTTATTTGCATAGGTATCGGAGGCAGTTATCTCGGAGCAAAAGCAGTTACGGAAGCTCTTCTTCATCCTTTTCATAACAGTCTCAAAAAAAAGGAGAGAAAAGCGCCGAAAATTTATTTTGCCGGACACAATATAAGCGGTTCATGGCTTGAAGCAATTCTGGATGAAATAGACAATTCTGATAAAGTTTACGTTAATGTTATTTCCAAATCTGGCACAACAACAGAGCCAGGAGTTGCTTTTAGAAGCATAAAAGGGATGATGGAAAAAAAATACGGCAAACGGAAAGCAGCAAAACATATCATTGCAACTACAGATGCTAAAAAAGGCGCTTTAAAAGAACTTGCGACAAAAGAAGGATACAAAACTTTTGTAATACCGGATGATGTCGGTGGAAGATTCTCGGTTTTAACTCCTGTAGGACTTTTACCGATAGCAAGTGTCGGTATCGATATTAAAAAATTATTAAACGGAGCGTTAGAAGCAAGTAAATATACAGCTGTTAAAGATATTGAAACAAATCCTGCTCTTGTTTATGCAATAATTAGAAATTTATTGTTAAAAAAAGGGAAAAGTACCGAGATACTTGTAAACTATGAACCAGCTCTTCATTATTTCAGTGAATGGTGGAAACAATTGTACGGCGAAAGCGAAGGCAAAGAAGGCAAAGGCATATATCCAGCAAGCGTTGATTTCACAACCGATCTTCACTCCATGGGACAATGGATACAGGAGGGACAGAGGATTATTTTTGAAACAGTAATCGATATTGTAGAAAGAACTTCAAATTTAAAAGTACCTTCTTTTAGTAAAGACATCGATGGGCTTGAATTCCTCGCTCATAAAACATATTTTGATATAAACAAAAAAGCTTTCGAAGGAACGATACTTGCACATTATGAAGGCAAAGTACCAAATCTTGTTTTCAAACTACCTAAACTCGACGCATATAATCTGGGACAATTGATCCATATTTTTGAATTTGCATGCGGCATTTCAGGCTACCTGTTAGGCGTTAATCCTTTTGATCAGCCCGGTGTTGAGGCATACAAAAAAAACATGTTTGCACTATTGAATAAACCGGGAGAAGCCAATGACAAGATCAGAGCTTCAATAAGCGAAAAATTAAAAAATATTCCAAGTGGTAAAACTACAAAGTAATTATAATATGAGATATATATTCCGGGTCTCATTCCGTTTAAACGAATGAGACCATTTTATTTTTTAAGTAAATCATTTCAGCATCATCTGTATTTCTGTTATATAATTTTCAGGCACACCTTTAAAAATGTAGCCTGGACTTTTAATATATATCTCTCTTATAGGAAGAATTATATTTAAATTGTGATTATTTACATAATCTATTATTTTTTTATATGATATCCCAATAGTATCATAAGAGCCACGGTGAATTAAAGTTACTGCTCTGCCGCCGGTGAGTATTCTTGACTTTAAATCTTTAAAATCAACCTCACTTTTAACCTGTCCGCAGGCTTCGATATCAGCATCTTCATCTTTATATTCCATTTCATAATAGAGACTGAAAAAATAATCTCTCAAGTTTATATGGCAATATCTACCAATCTGTCCAAAATACTTACCGACTTCTTTATATTTCCCTTTAAATCTGTATCCCACTATTAATTTATCTTCAATATCCTTTATGATTACTTCATTCGAAAGATTAATTTTCTTTACGGATTCTTCTTTTTTTATTAAATCATTCATTCTTTTTTCAATTTCACTAAAATTTTTTATCTTAAGTTTTATATAATTATGCTTTTTTTTAATTATTTCTATTATATCTGCATCGTCATTAGAATTAGCCATTATATCTTTAATTTCACTTAATGTAAAATTCATATCTTTTAAATTTAAAATAATTCGTGCCTTTTCAATCTCTTTTTCCGAGTAAAATCTGTATCCGGTTATATTGTCTATCCTGCTGGGATTTAATATGCCATACTCATGATAATATCTTAAAGTTTTAATACTCAGTCTGGAAATTTTTGAGAAATCCCCTATTTGATATTCCATTGATTCTCCCTGAAAAATATATTCTTACAAAAATATAAAAATTATTTTATTAAGTCAATGCTTATTATAACATCATCCCAGACCAGAATCCCATATAGAATATAAGGAATTCTTAAAAATTGTTGTTTTATTAAAATCTTTTTGATATATTTATTGAAAAAATACACTGGAGAAAAAATAATGAAATATAATACAATCATAGGTCTAATATTATTCCTGATTTTATGGTTTTTAAGCAGATTTATATCTGATCAAGGAATCAAATTTCTTAAAGATAAAGAAAAATCCAATCTGGTAACAGTTTTATCAAAATACAAAATGATAAATATGATTATACCAATATTAATATTATTTATTTTTTTTGCATTTATTATTTTTAATTCTCAAATCAATAAACAATATGTATTAATACTGGCATTATCATTATTTTTCCTTTACATGCTTGTTGTTAATCTTATTATTTACTTTCAATTAAAAAAGAATAACCTCCCTAAAAAATATCTTAACTATTTTTTAGTCGGAAGAACTATTGCTCAATTAAGCATCATAGCCCTGGCAGGAGCAATGATTTTACCAATATGAAATTTTACTATTTAATATTCTTTTTTTTATTTATTACACTAAATATTTACTGTGGGAAATTGCTTGATAAGGAAATAATTACCGATGCTGAAAACGGCAAAACAAAAATTGAAAAGCAGTACATTTACAATGATAAAAATAATCTTATAGAAATTAGAGATTTCAGAAACAACAAATTAGAATCAACCAGTATCTACAATTATATTTCAGACAGACTCGAAAGCTCTGAAGAATATTTAAACGGCACAAAGAAGATGATAAGATCAAAATTTGAATACGATGAATCAAACAGATTAATAAAAAAGATCGATTTCAAAACCAATAATGAAATGATCATGTATCATGAATACCTTTATGATGGTAATTATTTAGTACAGATAAACGACTATCTTCCTGATAAAACTTATATTGGGAAAAAAGTGTTTAAATATTCTAACAAGAGATTATTGGAAGAATTACTCTTTGATATCAATGACAACCGGATTATAATTAAAAAATATAATTATAAAAACAATTTAATAGATACAGTAGATTATTATTCTTATAATGGAGAGAAATTGAGGAGATCCAAAAGAATATATTCAAATATTTCTGCAAATACATCAATATTCGGATTGAGAGATAATTTTTATGATCTTAAGTAAAAGATCCTTAAGTTTAGCATTATTAACAATCTCATTAAACATTTACTGTTTTTATCAATCGGATTATATCCCATACCAGGGAATTTCAAAAAAGATTACTACCAAACATTTCGTTGTTATTTTCCCTGAAAAATTTAGTGCTAAGGCAAAAATCATCGCATCCTACGCCGAGGATATTCATAAAAATTTAGTTGATTATATAAATTGGCAACCTCACGGAAAAACAATAATAATACTGTCTGACCAGACGGATTTCCCAAACGGATCAGCATTGCCGATTTTCAGGAACGTCATAACACTATATCTTGTAAGCACCGATCTGGAGCCGACATTAAGAATTTATGACGACCCGTTATACTCTCTGATCCTTCATGAATACACACATATACTCCATCTGGATCAGATAAGAGGAGGAGCATGGTTTTGGCGCATAATATATGGCAAGCTTTATCATCCTCTTTTAAATACATTCAGATGGTATATGGAAGGCGTTGCAGTATTATCCGAAACTCAAAATGCTTCAGGAGGGAGACTTGATTCAAACTATACCGATGCCATGATAAGGACAGCAGCTAGAGAACATAAGATACCATCATACAATAAACTTATCCTGCCGGTTGTTGATTGGCCCCACGGTGACGGGCTGTATCTTTATGGTGCAAGGTTTATGGAATATATATACGAAAAATACGGCAGTGAAAAATTCAGGTTATTTATTAAAGATATTTCCGATGATTTCTGGCCCTTTGTAACTCTATTTGTAAGCAAATTTAAAAAAATATATGGAGAGTCGTTATACGATCTCTGGAATGACTGGAAAGCTTATGAAGAATCAGAAGCTCAAAAAATAAATCCTCCGAAGCTGGAAGCCAATAAGATAACTACGTTGAATGGGGAAATTCTATCTATAGCCAGAGGTAAAGACTGTTTTTATATTTCAAGCTACAGTTATAAAAAAGACAGTTATCTTTATAAATTAACAGATGATAAAAAACTGATTAAGCTACATTATGGCTACCACAGGTCGATTTCTACAACAAACGATGATAACAAGATTTTATACACCGCTCCATCTTCATATCCCGACGGCTCTTATTATTTTGATCTTTACAGCTTAAATTTAAAAACGAAAATCTCAAAAAAATTAACTAACAGAAAACGAATAAGTTATATCTCATTTGCAAAAAACAGCCCCCACGGTCTAATGGTAAGTTACAACGGCAATGGAGTTATTTTATACAAAGCAAAATTTTATAAAGGCAGAATAAATGAAATTGAAAAAATAGATATACCAGAAGATATAGCGTTTATCGACACTCCTTCCATTGATAAAGATGGCAACAAAGCGGTATTCAGTGCAAGGACTAACAACAGGAATTTTAAAATTTATACTCTTGATCTTTCAACTAATAAATTAAATGTTATAAAAAATATTTACGGACAAAAGGCAAAATGGATTGACGATAACAATATTTCATTCATCTGCAATGATGGTTTTACCGATTCTCTTTTTTACTACAGCATAACTGATAATAATATATTTAAGGTTACTGATACTTACGGATGTATCACAGACGGAATTATTACTGATAATAAAACCTACTATGTGGATTATACTGCCGAGGGACAGGAATTATTCTGGATAAATACAATCAAGATGCAGACTAAACTGCCTGAAATCTCGGATTCGGAGATTAAAACTCTAACTCGTCAGACTGATTTTAATCAAAACTGGAAAACCGGATATTACAGCGGATTCGAATACTCATACCCCTCGATCTGGGGTTTCCTTCCATATAGATTAAGCTCAGATGCATATTTCTTAATTCCTATGTCAACTATAATAACATTGCCTTTTATCGGTCCCCAATTTTTCATCTATAACACCTCTCCTCTTGGAAGGTTTACCTATTATGCAACGGTTGCCTGTGATTACCTAAAACTCTATCCTGACAACGCTTTCGGATTCAGTGCAAAGCTACCATTTATAAATATAGACTATAGCTGGAATAATTTTGCAGGCGGCTATAAACATTATTACATCAACAGATTTTACGAACTCAAACATGACGGTAAATTTCCAATAAATTTCAATAATTATCTCAGTCTTAATGGTGAATATCCATTTGGTAATGGAACTGGTTTTTACTGGAATCTTTCAAGCGCTCATTACTTCCAAGAATACAATTTTGATATTGAGAAGCATTATTCCAATGAATTCACCTTTATGGAACAGATCGGTTTTTACTTTCTTCAGCCCCGTGTCAGAGCATCAAGATGGGACAGGGGATTTTATATTGATATTTTAGCTTACCAAAAACCGCACGGTATACTAGATAATTCACCATTATATATTTTAAAAGGCGAGATAGAAGGAAGAATCCCTGCAGGAAATGCTTTTTATTACATAAATATTCACGGGGGGACAGAGTTTTTAAATCAAAATATATTTACATGCTATACCGAGTCATTCAGATTTTCCGAATCATTCGTAAACGGCACAGGCTATAATTATATTTCAAAAATCGACATGAAGGCATTCAGTCTGAATTATATATACGATTATAACGAGCTTCGAAGTGGTTCAAATTTTATCGGAGTCGACACAGGATTTGATATATCTTTCATTAAAAAAAGTTTATACTGGCATTTTGCCAGCATGGGTTTTAAAGAATTATATTTAAGGGTTTACGGTGAGCTTATATATATATATAACAGCCTTTACAGCGTTTTTCAGGAATACGGCATTTTATTTGACATCGCAAATGAATTAACGGTAAATCTTTTTGTTGATTATGGCGAAATAAATTTCAGTATGACTCTTGGCACCAGTGTAGGATATGCGGTTGGTAATACAAAACCAAATTATAACATTTATTTTTATTTTAACGCCGGGTTATAGAGAAAAAACTGTATGTAATGAAAACAATGGATCATGCTCCATTGTAACTTTAACTTTTCTTTAGGAGGATTGAGATGGAATTAAATCATCTTTTTGAAAAAGGCAACATAGACGAATATATCAAAAACCTGAAGTATAAATTAAGTGATGATGAAATTAAAAAAATAATATCGATTATTTTTGAAAAAGTAAAGGATTTAAACCCTGGCAATTGTCTTGAAATCTCTCATGAATCAACTAATTTTTATACTGCTGTTTCGGGAAAATTTGGCGAATGCTATATTTTATGCGATGATAGTTTTGAAAGCCTTCTTGCTTATAATAATGCAACAAATAAAAATATAAAGCTTAATGTTCTGAATCATAGCTTTTCCCAAAAATCATTAGAGAAATTAAAAATGAATGAACGATTCGATTTAATAATTTCACTTCTGGGGCTATCTTATGATAATATTTTCTCTTTAATCAAAGAAATAATAGGATTATTAAAAGTTAATGCAATATTAGCTATTATAATGCCAACTTATTGGTTTGATAGATCAAATCTTAATGACACCGAATTAAAAATTTTAAATTACTCAAAGAAAAATGATAAAAAATGGATATTCACAGAAGAATTAAAACCCATAATTGCAGAATCTCAATCTGAAATTCTGGAGAACATCAAGCTGCCTTTTAACATAAAATTTAACAGACTTGAGATCGCATATCTGTCGTCTCTGAATAAGTTATACGATTCAATATTAAAAAATAACATCGCTCATCTTGAAATCGCTGATCTACCTGTTGATAATCTTGAAATCGGAATATCTTTAATGATTATAAAAAAGAACAAAAAAACAATCAATAAAGACAATCTTTTTAATGTTTGATATTTTTTACCTTCTGCTCGACACCTATTGTAAATAGGTGCCGGATAATCAAAAAGGCAATACTTTTTATCATAAAAATTCTAATCACATTAGTGCTTTATCCTTAATCCCGATATTGACATAACAAGTAATACCGAGACACCGATTAAAGGCAATAGCTAAGAATAAAATGTGTCAAGTAACGGTAAATAATATGATTCTGTTAACTCATTCAATATCACTTCTTTAGAAGGCATAAAAAACTCCATTTATTTTTATTTAGATTTAATAAATAATTCAAAATCAAGTTATTATTTAATACCAGTTATAGCAAACCCAAATGGATTTTCCAACACTTCAAAATTTTCAATCCTGCTGTTGGAAAGAATAATATCAATTTCACTCTTTAAATATGCAGCATTCACTGAAGTAATTAATCCTTTTTTCATAGATGATTTTTTAATCATATTCTTCATAAAAAAAATTAAAAATGGATTAATATTTCTTTTAAGATCTCCAACATAAAATTTACCGCCTTTTTTCAAGACCCTGTATATTTCATTAAAAACTTCAACCGGTTTATGCCACTCATGGAGAGAACCCGTTGTAAATATGGCATCAAACATATTATCTTTAAATGGAAATTTTTTTGTTGCATCTGAAACAGTATAATTAATTCTGTCGTTCAAGCCATACTCATTTGCATTTTTTTGAGCAATGTTCTTCATATCCTCACTGATTTCCAGACAGTAAAGATTGGTCTTATCGGTTTTTTTAAGCCATTCAAGCCCCAGATAGCCAGGACCAGGTCCGATTTCAAGCACTGTCCCCTGTTTGATTCCGAATTCAATTATTTTATCCGTTTGGATGTAACCTCTGTCCCTCATCGTCCTTTGAAAACCATCATAGTCATTCACAAGAACTTCTCCTGTAATCCCATGGTCGGTTTCTGGTATTCTTTGTTTCTTCATATATTTCTCCTATGTATAAAGTCGCTTCTGTCAAATATTAAACCATTTGACAAATTTGTATCAATTATATATTTA
>CAZHHK010000016.1:0-33939 GCA_964531405.1 uncultured Spirochaetales bacterium
TATTTATAAGACTATTTTTAAAATCAAAATATTTTTCAAGAAATTAATTATATTGCAAAATATTTTGATTTTAAAAATAGTCTTATAAATAATTTAATATTACGTTATGAGATAGATAACGTTAAATTTATCATTAAGTCATTTTATGAAAAAAGAAAAACTATTAATGATTTATTTGAAGTGAACATGAAAAACACATTAAACTACAAAAAAATATATTCTCTTGATATTTCACAACTGGTTAATATAAAAAGCATTTTAAAGAATACAATATTTGATTTTTTAATAAAATACATAGAATCAAAATATGACATTTTTAATATAGAAAACAAGATCGACATATTTTATTACCAAAGACTTTTGGAATCGTTAAAAAATTATTCTTTATATGAGAAAAAAATACTTTCAAAAATTATTCTGGAGGAAATAAACTGGCAAAATATAACTTGGGCTTTTAGACTTAAAGTCCATTATTCTATGAATTTTAATGATGTAAAAGAAAATTTTATGACTTTTATCGGTTTAATTACACTTGAAAATATTGAAAAGATATTTAAATTAAATTTTATTCCTGGTGAAGCAATAAAAACTTTTAATAATTTCCCAAAGCAATATAAAGAGATAATCATTAATTCATTTAAAGAAGACGGAAACATTGATCTGAATGAATTAGAAATAAAAGCTATAGAAAGACTTAATATTATTTATTCACGATATTTTTTTTGTGAAAATTTTAATATATTACCGGTGATTTCTTTTATTTATTTAAAAAGAAATGAATATTTTAATGTTATTAAATTGATTGAATCTATAAGGTACAAGATAAATTTGTAATTATTGTTATACTTACTTTTTTTACAGGTAAGATACAAAAAAAATTGATCTTAAAAAAGGTAAGGACCACAAAAGGACTTAAAAAAGGATTATAGGAATGTTTTTTACTGAAACAATGCGTTATATACAATTAATCGTCCTTGAAAAAAATTTCAACAAAGTGCTTGATATTCTTGCCGATTTTGGTGGTATTGAAATAAAAAAAGAAATTGAAGATAATACAAAAATAACGCTTATGAATGACAAATTAAAGTCTAATAGCGACATTTTAAATCAAATTGAAGAAAAAATAACTGTCATTTCTGATTTTTTAGGAATTAATAAAACAAATGCCACCGGTAATTTAAAAGAGATCGAGGATATTAAAAAATATTTTGATAATCTATATCGTAAACTAGAAAACCAACGAAATGAGTATTATATTTTGATAGAAAAATTAAATGATGTTCAAAGCACTTTAAAAGAACTTGAGCAGTATAAAAATTTAAAGATTACAAAAAAAGAGCTTGAAAATCTTGAATTTATGTATTGTACAATTGTATCCATTTTGGAAGAAGATTTAATAGAGATATACAAAAAAATGAACGGCAGACTTTTGTATTTTAAGATAAATAAAAATCTGTTTGCTTTGTTTACTTCAAAAAAGGGCAGATTTTCACTTGAAAGCGATTTAAAAAAGAAAGAATTTAAAGTTAAAAATCCATCATTTGAAGAAGACATATCGCCTGAAGAACTCTATAACAAACTGAATGCAGAATTAAAAAAGATAAATGATAAGATTAATAAATTAAATTTGTTTAAAAAAGAAATTCTTAATTCTGAACTTCAATCTATATATGAATATATGGAAAGTTACAATCTTCAGAAAATTTATCATGAAGTATATCAAATAACAACTCATTCTAGTATGACTGCTATAATACAAGGTTGGATTGTAAAAAATAATTTAAAAGGTTTATCATCAAAGCTTCATGAGGAATTTCAAAATAAAGTTTCCATTATAGTGTATAATCCAGAAGAGATGGAAGATGTTAAAACCGGAAAAGTGAAAGTCCCTGTAGTCATGAAAAATCCAAAGATATTAAAGCCCTTTGAAGAGCTTGTATTTAATTATGGAGCTCCGCCTTACAAGTCAATTGATCCAACTTTTTTTGTTGCTATTACTTTTATTTTTCTTTTTGGATTTATGTTTGGAGATATCGGGCAAGGTTTTTGTATTTTATTGATTGGGACAATCTTAAGACTGAGTAAGAATGAAAAATTAAAAAAATATAAATCTCTGTCTCCTATTTTTCAATATGCTGGCATCATAGCGATGATTTTTGGTTATATTTATGGTTCGATTTTTTGCTTTGAACATATTGAAGAAATATTTACTCCAATAAACAAAATAATTTTTAATATTGACAAGCCCTATCTTATAGATAATTCTCTGCCAAAAATTATGGATATTGTTATACTTGTATTAACAATAGGTTTATTGATTAATTTAATGGGCATAATTATCAACATAATAAACAATTTTTTTCATAAAGATTATGAAGAAGTGATTTTTTCCAGAAATGGTTTTGCTGGATTAATAATAATAACTTCTATATTGATATTATTTTTAGAATTTGCATTTTTTAAAATTGGATTAAGTATAGTGTTTTTTTATCTTATTCTAGCAAGTTTTGTTATAATACTTATTAAAGAGCCAGTATGTAGTATAATAAAAAAAGAGAAAAAAATTTTTCATAAAGGTTTTGGATTTTGGCTTATTATCTCATTAGTCGAGGTGCTTGAAACAATAATGCTAACCATAAGTAATAATTTCAGCTTTATAAGAGTTGCTGCTTTTGCAGCTACCCATGTTATATTGAGTAAAATTATAATTGATATTTCAAATATGATGGGATATTTTGGTATTATCATGATTATATTTGGCAATGCGATAATAATCTGCATGGAAGGTTTAATAGTAGGCATACAAACAATAAGACTAGAATACTATGAATTTTTTTCAAAATTTTTCATTAAAAAAGGAAGGCTTTTTATGCCTTTTAAAATAGAGAGAAAAAAATATATTTAATGAGGAGAAAATATGAAGCGTTTTTTAATTTTATATTTTTTGATTTTTTCTATGGTTGTGACTTATGCTAGTCAGGACGAACAATCTTTTTCAGATTCTCAGAAGGAGGTAATAAAATCGTCTGATAATTCAAAAATTGCTAAATATCTTGGAGCCGGGTTGGCAATTGGCGTTGCAACTTTTGGTTCGGGCATAGCTGTCGGAAGAATCGGCTCCGCAGCGATGGGCGCAATCAGCGAAAAACCAGAGTCTACCGGAACGGCATTGATCATGGTAGCATTAGCCGAAGGTATATGCCTGTGGGGTATTGCTGGAGCCTTTATTATTTTATTTTTTTAAAAAATAGAGAATTAACAATGAAGTTTTACGTTATTGGTGATGAGGATGTTGTTTTAGGATTTAAATTCATTGGCATAGAGGGATCTGTGGTAGACGATGCAAAAACAGCCCTAAATGAATTCTGTAAAGCTACTGAAAATAAAGAAAATGATCTTGGAGTTTTGATAATAACAGAAAAAGTTGCAAGTATGATTGAAGAAAACATCATAAATTATCAGCTTGAAGGTAATTATCCTTTGATCGTTGAACTGCCTGATCTGTCAGGCCATATTGAAAACAAAAAAACAATGATTGATGCAATTAGAGAGGCAATCGGTTTGCATATTTAAAAAAGGATTATATATGGAAGTATTACAATCTGATGAAAAGTTGAGAGAAGAAATAATTATTGATGCCAAAAACATGGCTGATAGAATCATAAAAAAAGCCAAATCGGATGCTGAGGCAATTATCAAAAAAAATCATGATGATCTAAATAAAATGAAAGTTGATTATGAAAATATAATCTTAAGAGAAGCAAAAGCTATTACCGATATGATAAAAGCTTCCAGCGGCATAGAAATAAAAAAGATTATAACAAAAAAAACAAACGAGATCATTGATAAAATTTTCAATGAAATTGAGAATTATATTTTAAATGACAAAAAAACATACAGTAGTTTAATATTAAAACTTATTAATGAAGCAATTTCAAAAATAAATAATGAAAAATTTATTTTACAGGTATCCAAAAAAAATATTGATATAATAGGTAAAGATAATATTCTTAGCATGGTTAAGTCATTGAATAAAACTATTGAAATTGAAATTAATGACTCGAGTGATGAATTTGTTATTTTTTCTGATGACAAAAAAATAGCTTCTTTTATATCAATTAAAAAATATTTAAACGACTTAATTGTGAAAGAAAGGCTTAATATTTACAATATATTATTTAAAAAAGGTGATAATTAAATGGATAAAACAGTAAAGGGCAGAGTGATTTCCATTAATGGTCCTGTGATTAAGGCTTCCGGAATGGAAGATGCTGGTCTTTTAGACTATGTTGAAGTAGGAGAAAAAAAATTAGTTGGTGAAATAATCAAACTTGAATCTGATATAGCTACAATACAGGTATATGAAGACAACTCAATGATGCAGACGGGAGAGGAAGTTTTATCATATAAAAGGCCGTTATCCGTTTTGTTAGGTCCAGGATTAATTGAAGGTATTTTTGATGGACTTCAACGCCCATTAAAAGAAATTTATTTAAACTCTGGTATTTATATAACCCCGGGTGTTAAAATGAATCCTTTAAATGTTGGAAAAAAATGGCATTTTATACCGACAGCAAAAATAAATGATACTGTATTACCCGGAAGCAAGCTTGGATACATTGATGAGACCGAACTTATCAGACATCACATAATTTCACCATATTATATAAAAAAATCTAAAATCATTGAAATAGTAAAAGAGGGAGACTACACAATAGAGGATGTAATAGCAAAACTTGATTCAGGTGAGGTGATAAAACTTGCCAGTTTTTGTCCTGTAAGAAAACCAAGACCTTATTCTTTAAAATGCGCATTGACAAAGCCTTTGATAACTGGATTAAGGGTTATCGATATGTTTTTCCCAATAGCAAAAGGAGGGACAGGCGCAATACCAGGTGGCTTTGGCACTGGTAAAACCATGACTCAGCACTCTCTAGCTAAATGGTCTGACGCTGATATTATCGTGTACATAGGTTGCGGAGAACGTGGCAATGAGATGACCGATGTTTTAAATGAATTTCCAAAACTTATTGATCCAAAATCAAAAAAGCCTTTAATGAAAAGAACCATACTTATTGCAAATACATCCAATATGCCGGTAGCCGCAAGGGAAGTTTCTATTTATACCGGGATCACCATTGCAGAATACTACAGAGACATGGGATATGATGTTGCAATAATGGCGGATTCCACATCAAGATGGGCTGAAGCGTTGAGAGAGTTATCAGGCAGACTTGAAGAAATGCCGGCTGAAGAAGGATTCCCTGCATATCTGCCGACACGACTTGCTGAATTTTATGAAAGAGCTGGGTTAGTTGAAACTTTAAATGGTGATAAAGGTTCAATAACAATTATTGGCGCAGTATCACCTCCGGGCGGTGATTTCTCAGAGCCTGTTACCCAGCATACCAAAAGATTTATAAGATGCTTTTGGGCGCTTGACAAATCTCTTGCCAACGCAAGACATTATCCGGCAATATCATGGCTTGATTCATATTCTGAATATTCTGAAGAAATAAAAGATTACTGGAATTCACTCGATCCTGATATAACAGAATCGCGTAACATTGCATTATCAATATTAAAGGATGAGGAAAAACTTGCTCAGATTGTAAAATTGATTGGCGCCGATACGCTCCCGGACAGGGAGAGACTGATATTATTGACTGCTGATATTATTAAAAAAGGATACTTACAACAAAATTCCTATGATGATATTGATATGTATTCACTACCTAGAAAGCAAATTGAATTATTAAAAATAATTACAGATTTTTACAAATTATCTGAAAAAGCAATTAAATCAGGAACACCTTTAATTAAAATAAAAGAATTAAAAATAGTTGATGAAATAATAAGACTGAAATCAACTATCGCAAATGAAAAAATAGAGGAATTCAATAACATCAGACAGAAGATGTTTGAGGATCTTGAACGTATAACAAATATCTATTAGAGGATAGGATTAGATTATGAAAGGTATTGAAAGCGTAGGCGTACAAAAAATTGAAGGACCTATAATAGTGTTAGAAAAAAAGTATCCAGTAAAATTCGATGAACTTGTAAAAATTAGAGATAATAACAGAAAAGAACAGATAGGGAGGGTAATTGCTGTTAACGAAAAACAGGTTGTTGTACAGGTGTTTGGCGCATCAACCGGTTTGTCATTAAAAAATACCAATGTGGAATTTCTTGATGAACCAATGAAAATTCCTGTTGGGATAGACATGCTTGGCAGAATTTTTAATGGACTTGGAGAACCTACCGACGGTTTAGGTATGATTTATAGTAATGATTACCGTGATATAAATGGGGCTTCAATAAATCCTTATATTAGAGAATATCCAAGAGACTTCATACAAACAGGAATAAGTGCTATTGACGGATTAACCACTTTAATAAGAGGACAGAAGTTACCTATTTTTAGTGGGAATGGATTGCCACACAATATGCTGGCAAGCCAGATTGTAAGACAGGCAAAATTAAAAAATGCCGATAGTAAATTTACTATTGTCTTTGCAGGTATGGGTATAAAGCATGATGTAGCCCAGTTTTTTATTAATGATTTTGAAAAATCTGGTGTACTTTCAAATGTAGTATTATTTTTATCATTAGCTGACAGTCCATCTGTTGAAAGACTTATAACTCCCAGAGCAGCATTAACCTGTGCGGAATATCTTGCGTTTGATTGTGATATGCATGTGCTGGTAATATTGACTGACATGACTAACTATTGCGAAGCATTAAGAGAAGTATCATCAACCCGTGGTGAAATACCATCAAGAAAAGGCTATCCGGGATATCTTTACTCCGATCTTGCTTCGATTTATGAAAGAGCGGGAAGAATTAAAGGCAAGGAAGGAAGCATTACGCAAATACCGATTTTATCAATGCCAAATGATGATATAACCCATCCGATACCTGATTTAACTGGATATATAACTGAAGGCCAGATTGTACTTGAGAGAGAATTGTTTCAAAAAGATATCTATCCTCCTATAGCTGGCTTACCAAGCCTTTCGAGACTTATGAAAGATGGTATTGGCGAAGGTATGACAAGGGAAGATCACAAGGATTTATCATCTCAATTGTTTGCCTGCTATGCTAAGGTTAAGGAGATAAGGGCCCTTGCATCCGTAATCGGTGAAGAAGAGTTAAATGACCTTGATAAGAAATATTTAAATTTTGGCATTGAATTTGAAAAAAAATTTTTATCGCAAAAAACCTATGAAAACAGATCTATTGAAGAAACTCTTGATATAGGCTGGGGGTTATTAAATTTGTTACCAATAGAAGAATTATACAGAATAAATCAGAAATATATTGTTAAGTATCTTAAAAAATCTGAGGCGAAATAATGGCAAAACTAAATATCCCCCCGACGAAAAACAATTTAATTACTACAAAAAGGACATTTGAAATAGCAAGTGAAGGTTATGAATTATTGGAACAAAAAAGGCAAATTTTGGTAATGGAATTAATGAGCCATGTTGAAAGAGTAAAAAGAATAGAAAAAGAACTAGATAAAAAAATATTCGATGCCTATGATAGTCTAAAAAAAACTGTATTGGTTATGGGGCATGAGGAAGCAAAACAAAAAACAGAATTTATAAGCTATGAATTTAATATGAGGAAAAAACCATTAAGGCTTATCGGCATGCATCTACCCTCAATTGAAATCGATGTACCCAAATTAAAATTGCAGTATTCATTTTTAAATACAAATGCAATTATAGATGAGACAACCAAGAAATTCTTAAGCTTAATTACTCTGTTATGCGAAATGGCTGAGATAAGGGCAATTGTCTGGAGGTTATCGAAAGAGGTAAAAAAAGCCCAAAGAAGAGTTAATGCATTGGAAAAAGTTGTTATACCAGATACCAAGGAGACTATAAAATTTATTCAAGATACTCTTGAAGAGAAGGAAAGAGATGAAATGTTTATAAGAAAACTTGTTAAGAAAAAAATTGGAGATTAAAAAATATGAGCAAAAATATAATAAAAAAAGCTTTGGTTGTATTAAACGGATCCGAAGCAAGTATATATGGTGCAAAGTATGCAATTATTCTTGCAAAATCTTATAACATAGAACTCTATGTCTTATATGTAATTGATACTATGGTATTAAAAGAATTGTTAAAATTTAAAATTTTTATTGAAGATGAATCCATTGAAGCTGAACGAAGTCTTGAGAAAAACGGAGAAATGTATCTGAATTATATTGAAGAAATTGCAAAATCAAAGGGCATTAAGATAAAAAAAATAGTTAAAAAAGGAGAAGCTGTAAATACGATTTTAGAGACAGCAGAAGAAATTCATGCTGATGTCATAATGATCGGATGCTGGGAACCTGATAGACCTAAAAGAGATCTGGTAAATAAATTTCATTTTGATCTTGTTTCCTACTCAAAAATACCTGTCATTTTAATTAAAGAAGAAAATGTTGACGATCTTTTAAAGAAAACTTGAATTATTTAAAATACAGTCGATTATTCTAATCAATTCGTCTTTTAATATTTCTGATGCTTCATTAATATTATAAAAAAAATCCTTCAGTGCAAACTTATTAGCGAAATCAGTACCCACAACAAGAGGTATAAAGATAATATCTTTAAAATACTTTGCTATATGATACATCTCCATTTCAACAAGGCTGATTTGTTTTTCAAAATATATGGAGCATGTTTTTTCATCTTTTAACGGTTTATCTACGGTCATAATTTTAATTGACTTTATTTTATCCTTAATAATTAAATGTAATCTTTGAGGGATACGTGTGTAATCCATTTTAATAATTTCACCACAGTATAATATGGTATCAGGTATAATCGGTGACAACAAATTTATTGCTTTGTCAATTACAGCGCATGTACCGGCTTTGATGACAAGATAATAATTATGCAAATTTATTTTAGTAATACTTTTCAATGATTTTTTACCGATGCCGGAAATCAACAATGAGATTTTTGCATTCCCATATAAACATTCATAATTATTATGTGAAATTTTAATGAATTTAAATTTTGAATTATATAAAAATAATTTTGCCTCTTTGATATGAGCGAATATTACTAAAACGTTTATAATAAATAAATCCTTATCAATTTTATTGATCCTGATATAATAATTTTATAGATATATTAAAAAACACTCCATTTGGCCGCTTCTTAAGTTTAAAAAATCAATAAATCACAAAATTATTAAACTTAAAGCAGATTAGGATAAACATCATATATTTTATTTTTAAGATACTCAAGAAAATATTTACTGTTTAATTCTTCACCTGTAATAATTCTTACAACATCGATTGAATCATACCTGCTTCCAAGATTATAAAGTTTATCTTTAAACCATTCGTGGATATTTTTAAAAGTATCGGTATCAATTTTTATAAATTTACCAAGATCTTTTTGCATATATGAAAAAAACTGTGCCGATATTAAATTGCCTATTGTATAAGTTGGAAAATATCCAATTAATCCATCAGACCAGTGAATATCCTGCAAGTATCCCTGTGATTTATTTTCAGGATAAAATCCAGAAATTTCGTTTGTCAATTCGTTCCAGGCATCATTTATATCATCTATTTTAATTTTTTCATTTAACAAATCGTTTTCAATCTGAGTCCTTAAGATTATATGAAGATTGTAGGTAGTTTCATCGGCTTCGATCCTGATTGGATTTAACTCTACCTTATTTATTGATCTATAAAAATCTTTAAGCGTTATATCTTTCAAATTGTCATAAAATATTTTTTGCAATTCATAATAATAATTATTCCAGAATAATTCATTCCTGCAAATCATGTTTTCATAAAACCTTGACTGTGACTCATGCAAAGACAGAGAATCAATCTGACTAAATCGATTAAAGATGGGATTTTGGGAAACTCCAATTTCATATAACGCATGTCCTCCTTCATGTACGGCTGAGAAAAAACCTTTTTTGAGGTCATTTTCTATTGTATCTATGGTTATTCTTACATCGCCGTTTCCAACTTTTGCTGTAAAAGGATGGATGGACTTATCAACTCTGAAGCTATTAAAGTCAATGCCCATTTCCTTTAAAATAAATATCCCAAATTTTTCCTGCAAATCTATATTATATTTTTTCTTTAAAAAAGAATCATTTATTTCTACTTTAGATTCTTTTATTTTTTTTAGCAACTTCGTTAATTCATTTTTAAGATAATCAAACAGAGGTTTAATAAATTCGTATTTAAGCCCGCTATCATATTCATCTAACATGGCGTCATAGGGATTATCTTTATATCCTATGCACGAAGCTATTTCCTTTTTTAATTCAAAAATTTTTTTCAAATAAGGTAAAAATTCTTTATCATCTCCTGTAAGTTTTGCTTTCTGCCATAAATCCATAGCAATTGAAGTTGTTTTTATTAATTCCCCAGATAACTCAATAGGAATTTTTTTCATCCTTTCAACATCTTTTTTAATCTTTTTGATTTCTTCTTTTTGAATTTCATTTAGATCATAAAAATTTTCAGATTTGACAAGCAAGTTATAAAAATCATCGCTTATTAAAAGACCATGAGAAAATTTTTCAAGAGTTTCTGAAATCTCAGCCCTGGATAAAACTCCGTTAGGCGGCATATTTGTTGACTGATCCCAGTTTAATAAAGAAAGTGCATAACCAAAATTTTTTATTTCTTTGTATTTAATGATGATATGATCATAGATATTATCTGCCATTTACAAACCGTTATTGTTTTTTATTACCTTCGGTCTGCTGATATTTTTCCTGAAGGGAAAAATATTCAAGCCTTAACTCCTTAGCGCCCGGGATATTTATAAAATTAGATGTCTGGCTGTCAAGATTTAAATCCTTATAAATATAGTGTATTAAATATTTTTTTCTTGGCTCTTCCTGAAATTTATTTTGATCCAACAACCTTAAATATTCCCGTAAATAATCGATTAAAGCATAAATTACATCGTTGGTTCCACCTTCTATGATACCACCTTTGTCTGTAGCCATATAAGTAGGTCTTATAGATTCATAGACAACCTTTAATGTTTGTAAATTCTGATCATAATGTCCTTCAATCGATGCCTTTAATCCTCTAAAGATCTCTGCAATGACAAATGACGATTTGCTTGGATGCTCATAAGCAAATTGACTGGCATAATCAAAAAATTGTTGTTTATCTTTAAATTTAGTATGTAAAAGTTTCACGGCTTTTACACAATTATCCTTGCCATATAAAAGATCATCCTCCATTATTTCATATAATAACTCTGCAAGATTTTTTTCAACTTCCGGTGGTATTGTGCTTATCTCGATAACATTTAAGGTTTCTCTATCAAGCTCGGCTAACTTCATTTTCTTGAAATTTTTTCTAATATGGAGTTTTACTTTAACCCATTGTTGATCAATGTTTTCTGGCTGTGCGGATGGCTGAGTATCCTCACTAAAAATTAAAAAGGAAGCTATCATACTAAATAAAAATAAAATAATTATCTTTCTCATAATTTTTCCTAAATTAAAGTATTATAGATATATTATAACTAATAAATTTTATTAAGCAATAAAAATTTACTTTTATTTTAAATCATTTACAAGTTTATTGAACACATCACCACGATGAAATTCATTCTGAAATAAGCCAAAACTTGTACAGCCGGGGGACAATAAAATTATATCACCCTCACTTGCAGATTTTAAAGCTTCGACAAAAAGATATTCGAGTGAATCTGATTCAATATAATCATCACGGTTTAAATATTTTTTCATCCGGTCTGTACCTTCACCTTTTAACAAAAATATTTTTTTTGGGATTCTTGATACTTTAGTGATTACAGAAAAATCAAGGTTTTTATCATTACCTCCTGCGATCCAGATTATCGGCTCTTTAAATGACATTAAAGCATTACAACTGGCATCCGGAATAGTTGCTGTTGTATCATTGTAAAATTTTATATTATGCCATGTTCTTACAAGTTCCATTCTATATGGTACTCCATTAAATGACGCTATACCTTTTTGAATTGATGAAATATCTATACCAGCCAAATAACAAAAAGATGCAGCGATTAAAATATTAATCTTAATATGCTCTCCAGGCAATTTTATACTTTCTGCATTAAATAATTCTACCGTATTATCATTTAACCTGATCACACCGGAGGTTTTATCATAAAATATATCTGCTCTAGAATCATCCTTGCTAAAAAAATATACATTTGCTTTTGTTTTAATATTTGTCAGGTTTAAATATTCATCGCTATATGGTAATATCAAAAAATCATCTTTAGTTTGATTTTTAGTTATAATTTTTTTGTCATCAAGATAATCATCCATACCTTTGTAATAATTTTGATGATCGTTTAACAGATTGGTTATTGCTGCTCCTTTAAAATTTATCATGGAATTTTTTAAATCCCTTAATTGCCAGCTTGACAGCTCAAGCACCACTAAACTCTCTTCATTTAATTCCCTGTAAAAACTTAACGGAGATATTGTAATATTACCGCCTAAAAAAGAATTTTCCTGTTTTGCCTTAAAGATGCTGTAAATACATGAAGTTGTAGTTGATTTCCCCTTACTGCCTGTTACAGCAAAAATACTGCATGGTGCGATATTATAGAATATTTCAATATCGCTTGTTATTAACGCACCGTTATTTATTGCCATCTGAATATATTTATTTGTGGGTGGCACACCGGGACCTTTAACCACTATATCTGCGTTAATAAAATCTGATTCATTATGAGTACCGAGAACATATGTAATCTTATCTTTGTATCTTAAAAGCATTTCAATTGATCTTTGTAGTGTATTTTCATCCTTTAAGTCAGTAATTGTTACATCAAAACCATTTTCTAAAAAAAACAGTGCAGTACCTACACCTCCGCCGTTTAATCCCAGACCTTGAATTAATATTTTCTTATTTCTAAGAGTATCAAAATATTTTTGTACCTTATTATTCATAATATCCTCTTACTATATTAGATCATACATTTATTAATCCTGCAACTTTAAAAAACAAAACACCAGCAGATAAAGTTATAATCGAACCCAATGTTGTTGCTACAATAATATTGGCAGCAAGTACATCATCTCCTCCAAGCTCTTTTGCAAAAATATAACCAGTAACAGCCGTTGGTACTCCAAATAATAAAAATATTGCAACCAAAGAATCATTCTCGAATCCCATCGAATACGCAATGATTGTTGCAGTTATAGGAAAGATCACAATTTTAAAAAATGTCGAAATAGATACAAGAATCCAGTTTGTTTTTATATTTTTAAAATCCAGTGTCCCCCCAATGCCGATCAATGCCAGAGGCAATGCAATACCAGACAAATATTCCGTTGTTTTAATAACTATCCTGCCTACAGTAATTTTATCAATCGGTATTTTAAAATATGAAAATACTAGCGCTACGATGACCGCAATTATATTTGGGTTAGTTACAATCTTTATTATGATTTTTTTTATTCCTTCCCTGTTAAATTTATGAAGCGGTAACACCAATCCGATTATCGCAAAGACATTAAAAATTGGTAATGAAAATGAAAGAATAATTGCACCTTTTGCCATACCCATACTACCAAAAATATTATACAATATGGCAAGTCCTATAGTTGCATAATTCCCTCTGAATGCGCCCTGTACAAATACACCTTTTTTGTTTTCGTCTTTTATAAAAGCCATTGCAACAATATATGATAAAATGAAAGTTATGATGATCCCTATGCAATCAAATATAATTTCATTAAAATTAGCAACCTGATTAAAATCAGTCAATGCAACATTTACAAAAATTAACGCGGGGAAAGCTACATTAAAAATTACATTGCTTGAAACATTGATAAACTCCTCGTTTATCATTTTAATTCTTTTTAAAAAAGAACCTATTATTATCAGAATAAACACAGGAGCAATAATATTAACAGTAAAAATTATATCATTCATTTTTGATCCTATTAAAATATTATTATCATAAGATTTTGAATTATAAAAGATAAAATATTTTAAAATGATTGACTTTATTTTATATAATTTATATTCTAAAAACATCAAAATGCTAAAAAAATTTTTAACAGTAATTATAATAATTATTCTTAATTTCCCTATTTATGCCCAAAAAATAGGCATATCAAGACTCCATTATGATAATAAAAATAGTGATATTGAATTTTATTTAAACCTCGAAGATAAGCTTAACTCTATCGTGATTGAAAATAACAAATCAGATTTTTTTGCATTAAATATAGATGCCAAATACGATGACATTAAATCCCTTTTGAATTCCTGGAGAGAGAGCAATGATATATCTGTAAATGAAAAAATAATTAATGAATTAAAAACTGTAGATTATTGCATCCTGTATGAATTGATAAACTTTGAAATAAAACAGGAAAAAGATTTTTATTATCCTGATAAAATATGGAACATTGTGAACACAGATTTGAAAATTGCATTACTTGATACAAAAAACAAAACTATCATAGATGATTATATAGCAAGTAGTGAATATAAATCTGTTAAAAGCCTTGAAATATCAAAAGAGGAATCAATAAATATGCTTATCAAAAAAGTTAAGTCATATCTTGAAGATATGACTTTATTTAAATTAAAAATCTTTCCTGAGGAAATAAAAGCACTTTATATCTGGCTTGATAAAGGAAGCAGGGATGGCTTAAAGACACAGAATATTCTTGTAAGTTATATCGAAAATGAAACTGAAATAAAAGAAGAATCAGTAGTTAAAATAATAAAAACCGAAGAAGACAGGTCTCTTGCCATGATACTTTATGCAAACAGTCCAATTACAAAGGAAAGTATTTTTACAAGAATATCCAAAATAAATCTTGAATTGCAAATTGGCGGCGGTTTTGCAATGGCTAGTAAGTTTAATAATGTATCAGCACGAAATAATTATTTTTCATTTATTCCCTTTACTTCATTAAGGCTATTACTACCCGTTGGAATCAGTTTTTTCAGACCTGGATTTCATTTTGAATTTAATTTTTTATACCTAGACAACAGATTACTGTTACCTTTTACTATAGAGACCGGATGCCAAGGAGAAATTTTCATCCATCGTTTTGAAGCAGATCTTGGCTTCATGGTCGGCGCCTTATTCTCACCAAATACCAATTTCAATTACGAGCTTGATTCTGTAGTTTTAAGGCCGTATATCCATTTATCAGTTTTGATGATAACTCATCTTAAACTGTTTGGAGAATTTGGATATAAATTCTATGTAAAAAATAAGCTTTACAATAACTGGGAAATAGATTTAAGCGGCATGTACTTTTCATTCGGACTTGGAGTGAATCTATAAGTTATTCTATAATTATTTTATATTCTATTGACACAGCAGGTTTTAAAGTGTTTGCCACCCCGCAATATTTATCAAGACTTAACTCAATTGCTTTTTTTGCATTGGCTTCCGAGACATTCCCTCCCTTGAAATAATATGTAATAATTATATTTTTAAAAACCTTTGGGTGTTCTTCACTTAACTGTGCAGATGATTCTACATAAAAAACATTTGGTTCATTTTTCATTTTGCGTAAGATACTTATAACATCGAGTGCAGTACAACCTGATAATGAGGTTAAAATAAGCCCTTTAGGTTTTGGTCCCTTGTTTTTTCCACCAAACTCCTCATCTGCGTCTATGTCGATTTTGAATCCATCGAGTTCCCCAATAAAATGCATACCCTCAGCTAATGTTACTCTTGATGACACCATAAACTCACCTCACAAATAACTTATTATATTAATATATTAGCTGAAATTATTTTAAAGACGAAACACTTTTTACTTAAATTTAAAGATTTATTAATTTAATAAGATTCTTATAAATAAAATAATCTTAAATCATCTATTTTTGCATCAAGATATAATGGGACGCTCTTAGTCTCACTTATAACAAAACCATTACCGATAAATTCAGCCTTATCCATGTTAATGCTTTCATTTTCGGTAAAGTTTCCTTTAACACTATTATTAATATAATGGTTTAAAAATAGCTCACGATTCATCTTATACCACCTAATCTGTCTAATTTAAACTAATCTATTTATATAATCGCTTTTAAATATGAATTCATTCGTTTTTTTTAATTTTTATTTAAAAAAATATTTTTTATTTTGCCTGACATAGCATTTTTTATATGAATAATTATGATAGGCTAATTAATGGGACCGAATATTTTGAATAATTCTTTTTTATTTTTTAACTATTTTTAAAATTTGCAGACAGCATTATTAAATAGACTACTCAATTCCTTTCTTTTTATTTTTCTCTTTGTAAAGATTTCTATCTGCTTCTTCCATTAATTCCTCGAGTGTATGAAAGTTATCTGATCGATATGGAGCAACACCATAAGAAAAGGAGATCTTATAAGGCTTATTAAGATTTTTGTTTATTTCTTCGATATCGTATTTAAGTCTAGTTGTAATCCTTTCAAGTTCATTTATTGTACAATCAACTGCCAGCGCTGTGAATTCATCTCCACCAATTCTTGCCACTATATCAGTATATCTGAATGTCTTTGTCAAAACCTTTGCCACCATAATTAAAGCATTGTCACCTTCCTTATGTCCAAACTTATCATTTATCCCTTTAAGCCCATCAAGATCTATAAAAAATAGAAGGAAATCTCTATGCTTTCGTCTTGAAAGTTCTATGTGCTCATTTGCAAGAGTAATAAATCCACGCCTGTTGTAAAGTCCTGTGAGTTCATCAAGGACGGAAAGCTGTTCAAGCTTATTGTATGAATCTTTCAAAGCTTTTAGTGTTTTTGAAAGTATTTTGCTTGTAGCTTTTTCTTTCTCTATCAGGAGAGTTCCTTTTATTGACGTAGAGATTTCTCTTCTTAAACTCTCGCACAGTATGTCATCTTCTGGAACTGGATTAATGGCGATATAGCCGAAGTGTTCCTGTTCAAAAAATAACGGAAGAACAACTGCTGAAATATGTACCTCATTTTTAAAAAAATCATCTGGAAATATATCTTCAATATTAATGATGTATTTTTTCTTTTCAATAACTTTCCCATTTCTATAATCTAAAAGAACTTTACAGGATCTTGGCACTTTCCACTCAAAATTACCTTTAAATTTTACCTTGCCATTATAAATGCATAATAGAAAATGGTTTATTTTTAACTCTTTTAAGAAGGATTTTAAAGTGTTTACAATATTTTTCAGATTAAATGTTGTAGTTAAGTATTGGCTCATATATTCTAGTTTTAGTTTTTCCATCATAACATTAAGATTATTTTGTAAGATTATTCTTTCATTAAGCCTGTTAAATGACAGAAGAATATTGAATAGTATTTCCTGTATATTGCATAGAATCTTCTCATCTTTTATATTTAGTAAAAAATTGTTTTTCATCTCACATATTATTTCACGACTCAAAGGCAGGGTTAATTTTTTATCTACAATAAACTCCTTAAGGCAGTTTGCAAAGTGATTATCATATTCTTCAATGTCTTTTTCCAAATTTATAAAAAGCTGAGTAAGAATATATTGTAATTCATCCTTGTCCGCTAAAGATTCCTTCAAATTTTCATAAATTTTTAATTTTATTTCTTTTAATATACTTTCATACTCTTTTGGAACTAAAACAGTTGAGGAAATAATTTTTTTTGTTTTATTATGATTTTCGAAACACCCACAGGATTCTCTTATAATAAATTCACAGGATACTTTTTTTTCATAGGAAATTTGCTTTTTATTAATCATATTGAGAATTAAATCAAAAGCCTCTTCAATTTGTTCTTTTAAGGGTTGTCTTACTGTTGTTATTGACGGGACATTTATCTGAGCTTCAAATATATCATCAAAACCCACAAGCTTTATATCTTTAGGAACTTTAATTTTTTTTCCTTTAAAAAATCTAAGACTCCAAGAATAGTTTCATCATTTGCACCTATTATCGCTTCAGGTAAAATCTTTCTCTTTTCTATTAACTCCTTTGCCGCAAGATATCCTTTGTCTCTGTTAAAATTTCCATTTAAGACAAGATCAGGATTAAACTCAATATTATTTTCTTTTAAACCTTCGATATATGCTTCGTACCTTTCCTGCGCATCATGAGTATCTTGCGGTCCTTTTATAAAGGCTATCTGATTTACCTTATGAAAATTAACAAGGTGCTTGATTTCATCCTTTATCCCTTGTTTTTGATCTAAAACAACCATAGGAATATTTTTTATTTTGCATCCGAGAGTAACAATGGGAATTTTTGAAAATTTACTTTTCAAAAATGTTTCAAATTCATCCATGGCAATAAAGGTCTTTAGAAATTCACCAATTATGACACCGCTTACATTTCTTTTATTTATTATTGAATAGATTACATTGAACTGAGTCTCATAATCATAAGGGGATAAAAGATTTTTACCTACAAAAAAAACAACATCTACATTTTTTTCTTTGGCAACCTCTACAACATTTCTCCATAGCACACTGTTGTAAGTATTTTCAAATTGATTTATAAGGAACGCGATAACCTTCTTTTTTAAAGCCATTTAAATCTCCTGTTAGAATCGTTTACATTCCATGTTTTATTGATTGACAAAAATTATTATACCAACCAATAATTATATTGTCCACTATCAAGTAGAATTAATTAAATATATTGATTCCATTCCCCTTATATTTTTTAATAAACTTTTTTTACTTTTCTATATCTGCTTCCCATGATGTATTGTCTATATGAATATTATTTTGTTTCCAATATTCCCATTATGATAATCCGTTTGGTTTCCAATAATAAAATTTGATTTTGGCCGATATTTATTGTTTATATTCAGATAGACAACTACCTTATTTTGCCTGACATAGCATTTTTTATATGAATAATTTCGACAAGCTAATTAATGGGACCGAATATTTTGAATAATTCTTTTTTATTTTTTATATTAAATTTTTTCAAAATACTTTGAACCTGGTTTCTTATTGTATGTATCGATTTATATAATTCATCAGCAATTTCTTTATACTCTTTATTTTGAAGAATCAATTTAATTATTTCTTTCTCGGAATTGCTTATATTATTGTTAGTGCATATTTTCTCAAATTGATTTTTTTTATAACACATTTTATCGTTACTCTGATATAGGAAATCAGCAAGTTTACTTTGAAATTCTTCAATATTTACCTTTTTTTGTATTTTAGAAAAATCTATAATCGAACAAATTGTTGCAAATAATTCACTAATATTAAATGGTTTAGTTATGTAACTTACCGCCCCTTTTACAAGGCCATGAATTTTTTCTTTATGCGCCGTTTTAGCAGTCAAAAAGATAAACGGTATGGCCTTAAAATTGGGATCCTCGTTCAGAGTATTCTTAAATTCATAACCATCAATTTCATCCATAACAATATCCGAAATAATTATATCGGGTTTAGGTATTTTATTAATTTTTTCTAAAGCTTCCTTGCCGTTTCTAGCATAATAAACATTGAATATTTCATATAATTCAACCTGAAGATATTTTAGAAGATCGACATTATCATCTACAATAAAAATAGTCGGCAACCAGCTTAAGTATCTTTCATTTAAAAAATCACTTCGATTTGATTTTATAATCTGAGGCATCTTAGATGTTTCTTCTATAATTTCTTCATTTACAATCTTAGCCTCAGGGATTATGATTGAAATACTGGTACCAGAATTAATTTTGCTTTTAATTTTAATCTTTGCATTAATTTGATTTACTATGCTATAAACCATTTTTAAACCTAATCCCATCCCATGATTAATATTGTCATCCTGACTACTTTTATCATTGTATGGCTTATAAATATTTTGCAATTGATTTTTGTTAAGACCAACTCCAGTATCTTTAATTGTTAAAACTACTTTGCCATCCTTTATAATAGAATCAACATAAATTTTACCATTTTCTTTATTGTATTTTATCGCATTATCAAAGAGATTATTAATTATTCTATCAAAAGCAAACGGATCAATTTTTATATAGGCTTCTTTCAGTTTATAAATTATTTTTATTTTCTTACTATTTGCGATATCCTGAAACATTTCAATCTGCTTTTCAATAGCAGATTTTATATCGATAATATTATCATGATTGTAAATCATTTGTCCTTTTAAAAGTTTTTCAATATCAAGAAAATTCACTATATCCTTTTGAATTTTTTTAAAATTAAAAATCACATTATCAAAATATTGTAATAAAAACACATCATTAACGGTATTTTTCATTTGATCGCCAAATTTTTTTATATAATTCTCGATCAAAGCTAATGATGTTTTAGTCTCATGAGCAAAATTTAAAAAATACTCTTTTTGACGATTTGAATTTTCATGAAGATTCTTAAAAATTTTTATGCTCTTATTTTTATAATAATGATTTATTTTATTAAATTGAATATAAATCACTATTACAAAAAAAACATTTGCTAAAAAAACAATTACAAAAAGAAACGGCAAATAAACACCAGCTTTATAAAATTTAAAAATTATAAATATTATAAAAAAAAACAATAACGAAATGGAATATAAGAGTAAATAAAATTTTAACGAATTATCCTTATTTTTTTTCATAATACTTACAAAAAAATAATGATCTTATTTGTGCTTTGCGTTTTATCATCTTCTACCTTCACCCTTTTAACAATCAAAAAGCATTTGGATTAATTATCTTCGCACTTGGCTGTAAAAAAGGAAGGGGGAGATAACAAAAGGCAGAGAAATATCTTTATGATAGTTAAAACCATCAGTTGTAAGATTCATAATATTATTCCGCTTTCCTGATATTACTATAATCATTTTTCAATAATTCAAGATTATGAAACTCTACAGCACACCCGTCTCCAAGCGGTGATTGAGCGGATATACCGGCTTTTATTTTTTTATCCATTATTAAACTAAAATACCTAACCATTTTCCAGCTTTTATTATCAAGAGAATAATGCAGACACCAGTTATCTCCTTTTCGCACAACCTGAAGATATATTTTATCAGCAGCAATTCTTTCTCCATTGCTGTCATCGGATTTACCATCGGTTACAACACTCACCACCGAAGGATATCCCAGATCTGTATTTTCAAAAGCGAATTTAATCCATTTATCTTCATTTTGAAATATCAGGAGACTGCCCGCATCATATGTATTTTTAAAATCAGGCTTTATCATACATCGCAAAATAAAATCGTCTTCTGCATTAATATAATAAAACGGTGCGTTGCTTTTTTTGTAATCTGTCAAAATATCATTAAAAAAATCAGTTTTGCCAGTCGACACTATTTTTATTATATCATTCTCTTTAGAAATATTTTCAGTTTCATTCATTAAAATTAAATCCATAAATATTATTACCTAAAATAGTATTATTAATTATATAATATCATAGTTATTCAAAAATTTGTCAAGAAATAAATTTATTTTATTTATTAATTAAATAAACCACCACGCAGCAAGCGGGCGAAGTATCAAAAGATTAGTATATATCATAAGAGCAAAGCAAGCTTCGGGAAATTAACCCGTAGAGATTAAACAGACATGGTACCTACTCTAATCATAAATCAAAAAAATATAATAAGAAAAATTATCATGAAATCATTTTTTATTTATTAATATTATATTACGCTCTTTACCTTGAATTAAGTCAACCTTGTTTATTGAATAATTAAAATTGTATTTATTTTTCGCTTCGTTTAATTCTTCATTGATCTTAACAATTGTCGCCTTATAAAGAATATACTTACCATTTTTATTAAAAAATTTTTCAGTCATTCTGATTATTTCACTTATACTCTTAAAAGCCCTGCATGTCACAGCATCAACATTCAAAACTTTATCATTAATGACATCATTCACAACTGTTATATTTTTCAATCCAAGTCCTTTTACAGTGTCAGTTAAAAATAAAGTCTTTTTTATACTCTTATCAACAAGAACAATTCGTTTTTCATTAAAAATGATTCCAAGTAAAATTCCCGGAAGTCCTCCACCAGTACCCAGATCGGCAATTGAAGAATAATCAATAAAGTATTTCCAGCCTACCAGACAATCAAAAATATGATCGACTATCAAATCTTTGATACCAAGTTTTCTTGAGAATAAATTAAGCTCATCATTTTTGTTGATAAGTATTTCCAGATAGTTTTTAATTAGAATAAAAAAATCTTTATCGAGTCCGGCTTTTGCAATTAATTCTTTTAATAAGCTATTCTCTGATTCATTCAGTTTTTTTATATAATTCTCCTGATAATATTTTTTACTATAGTTTTTTGGTATTTACTAAAATAATCCAATATGAACCTTAAAAATTACCATTTTTTACTTCTGGTTTTTGTGTCGCAATTTTTAAAAAAATGAAAGCAACAACAATATCGATTATTATCCATAAGATTCCCCAGACAATCGGAGGCAAAGGTATAATTGTCGACATCTGGTAAGCATCAGACCCCCTTACAGTGCGCATTATCAAATCATCCTTAATATCCAAGACTGCATACAATATGCTTGTCAATCCGATAAATTTTAAAATGTAATCGTTAATCACTCGAGGAGCAAAAATACCAAGGACAATCATCAATGCCCCGAATATAAAACCGAAGACAAACCCAAAAACATTTCGAATATATAAGATAGTTATAAGCACAACAATTAATCCTATTGCTACCGAGATACTCTTGTCAGCCCTTGTCCTTGCAGCAGCGACAAGTATCAACCCTCCAAGTAGCATGCTGCCTATATAACCTGCTGGTAATACTATAAGTCTTAATCCCCCTGAGCTCCATGTCGCACCACCCTGCAATGGAGATATTGCTATCATATGCATACTTCCCCCTGTAATAATAGCCGCAATGCCATGACTCAACTCATGAAGGAGCACAACAAAGAGTTTTATAGGATAAACCACAATTGTATTCCATAGCACAAGGATTATCAAAAACATACCGATAAGTATCGCGACCTGTCTCCAGTCTGTACCTGATGATTTAGACATAAAGCCTCCTGGAAAAATACAAAAAATTCACTCTTTATCTTTTTAAAAATTTTAACTATACAATTTACGTATACTTCACAGTTTTTTGAATCCCGACTTTTTTCATTTTCTTATATAAATCTTGCCTGCAAAGACCTATGATACTGGCAGTTTCTTTTACATCCCAATTATTTTTATTTAAATAGTGAAGTATAAATTTTTTTTCAAATTGCTCTGCTATCTGCTTTTTTGCCTCAACAAGATTTTTTGATAAACTGTCAAAATCAAGATATATGCTGTTTTCATCTGTTTTATCACTTTGTTTAATATTACTTTCATTGATAGTTGTCTCTACTTTTTTATTTTTCTCTTCTTTATTATTTTTATTTACCACTTTACTCGTTATGCCAACATCCATCTCATCAATCCAGTCTTTACTGCACAGCACAACAGCTTTCTCTATTTTATTCTTTAATTCTCTGATGTTACCATACCATGGATAATCTAGCATTCTGACGATAAGTCCTTCTGAAAATCCCATTATATTTTTTGAATATTTTTGATTGAATTCTTTCAAAAACATCAATGCCAAAGGTTTAATCTCATCCTTCCTGAAACGTAGAGGAGGCACTTTTAATTGTACGACATTCAATCTATAAAACAAATCTTCACGGAATTTATTATTCTTAATTTCTTCCTCTATATTTTTATTGGTAGCAGCCACAACCCTAGAATTAATTTTTATAGGACCACTTCCACCGATCCTCATTATCTCTCCTTCCTGAAGCACCCTTAATAGCTTTGCCTGCAATTCATACGGCATATCCCCTATTTCATCCAAAAAAATTGTGCCGTTATGCGCAAGCTCAAACAATCCAATCTTGAGTTTGTTTGCTCCTGTATATGAGCCTTTTTCAGCCCCAAAAAGCTCACTCTCAATAAGTGTATCTGGTATAGCAGAGCAGTTTACTGTTATAAATTTCCCCTCTCTTTTTGAATTATGATGACATAATCTTGCAATTAATTCTTTGCCTGTACCGGATTCACCTGTTATTAATACCGGTATATCCGTTGTCGCTATAGTTTTAATTTTTTCAACAATTTCCCTCATCCCTTGAGAAAAATAGTAGCCATGCTGATAATCCTGATCCAAGGATACTTTATTTAGACTTTCTTTTATATGATTAATACGATTTAACAATTCATAATTGTTAAACGGTTTTGTTACATAATCATAAGCACCATTTTTAATTGCGCTTATTGCTACGTTTTCAGAACCGTAAGCTGTAATAAAAATCACCTGCATCCATTTAAAATTTTCCTTAATTATTTTTAAAAGATCAAGGCCATTAATGCCAGGCAAATGATAATCCAAAATCGCAATATCAACAGATTCATTCTCAAGTTTTGATAATGCCTCTTCGCCGCTGGATGCCTGAATAACATTAAATCCTTCTATTGTTAGTAATTCAGACAAGGCAAATCTCACCGAACTATCGTCATCAATAATTATTATTTTTATCATTTTTTAAAACTCCGGAAGTTAATGATTAATTTACATTCGCTTGCAAAGAAAAAGTCAACTTAAAAATCGTCTGGCCTTTTTTGCTTGAAAAAAGTTTTATATCTCCGTTATATTCCTGCATTATATTTTTACATATTGCAAGCCCAATACCCGTGCCGTCTATTTTTGTCGAGAAAAACAGTTGAAATATCTTGTTACTGTCCAAAGGATTAATGCCATCGCCATCATCAGTAAAAAAAAGATCAAGAGTATCATTGTTATGCTCACAGTATATTTTAATATTCTTTGCATTTGCCTCAATGGAATTATAAAACAGATTAAGAAAAACCTGCTTAAATTTATTGGCATCGAATTTTATTTTCTGATTAATTAAAGACTCATGTAACGTGAGATTTATCTCTCTTTTACGCAAATCAAATCTTAAAAGTTCACTGACAGATTGAATACCTAAATAAACATCGATATCCTTTAAATTTTCATGAGAATCATTTTTATATGCTGATAAATATGAATCACAAAGATCTTTTACTCTGTTAAGATCATCGGCAATAGTCTTTAAATAACTTTTAATGGATTCCTGTGAAAGATCGCTCAACTTGATCTGCAAAAGCTGATTTAAGGATTGAATGGCAGCAATCGGATTTTTAATCTCATGAATAAGGCTTGCCGCAATTTTTTCTTTAACCGTATGTCTGCTAAACATTTCAGTTTTCTCTTTTGATTCATTAATTAAAAAAATCATAAGTCTATAGTAATATATATAAATTATGACAGCAGAAAACATTATAAAAACAGGAAGATATGCCAGTATATAAATGGGATAACCTTTTATAAATGATGCAATAATATTTATAATCGAATTAGGTATAAATCCTATCCCCCCGGTTACTGCCCATACAACAGAAAATTTTAAAATATTTATATCCTTTTTATTTTTTTTACCATAAAAATATTTTATGATACTGTATGCTATAATGCCCAGCCAAAAAATCATCTGATAATAAAATAAAAATAGAGGGACAAAGCTTTTTATAAAAAAGGCAGATATTGCAACTAAAAATAAAAGGAAAGACTTAATGCTGATTTTTTCTTTATATAAATTTACAAGAAAAAACAAACCTAAGGCAGGCGCAATATACAAAAAATATTCGGAAATATGAAATTTTAAATTGCGATCGCTTATAAATTCAAAAAAATACGACAATAAAAATAAAAATATATTAAGCCAGAAAAAAAAATGAATAACCGGCTTTAGTTTCCTAACATTATTAAAAATAATAATGATTGACAGTATAAAACTAAATCCCGTTATAATACCGGTGAAAAATGTATTAATCAAGAAAAACAATTTGATGTTAAGCATATAATTAAAAAAAATCAATTATTAGCAGCCTAAATTAAAAAATTTAAGCTGCTAATTAAAATATTGACGGTATAATCAATTCATAAAATTATATACTACATTGATTTAAATTACAAGTTTTTATGAAACACAAATCATATTTTTATTGAAAACCCTATGCCGTTATCTATTGCTGATATCACTTTACTTGATTTTGATGAACCGACAGCCCAAAGGACAATCCCGGGTATTATCATGACTACCATCATTAAAGTTAAACCTCCGATAACCCATAAACAGATTGTTGTAGCAGATAAAGCCATAACGGATAATGAAGTATTAAGAGAATTTAAAAACGCAGACCAATTAATTAAAAAATGAAGAAATCTACCTGTATAAGTCAAAGCTCCAGATAAATATAAAGCACAAATACCAGTAACAAACCCCAATGCAATTGCTGTTGTGCTCAAGCCAAAAGCACCGATACCTAAAAATGTTAGCATTTTACCCAGTTCGATCATACTTTTGGCTCCCCTTGTTGTAAGAGAATAATTTTTTACATTATTATTGGTAGAATCATCCAGAGCATTAAATGTTTTAAATTTAAAATTCATATCAGTGTTATTGATTTTGTCTATAACATTGAATTCAGTAGCAAAATTAAAATTCACAATAGAAATAACTAAAAAAATAATAGTAACTAATTTATTCATAATATACTCCATCTAAATATATATCTTGAAGATTAGTTAGCAAATAATATGCCATCTTTAAAAGGTTAAAATAATTAATTAAAAATAGTTTTTAAAGGTTTAAATAAATTTATTCCCTAATTAGTAGGTAAAAAAACCTACTAATTAGGGTAAGCAAAAAAAATACAATTGAAATTCTACAGAATATATGCAAAATATCAAATAAAAAGCAAATAATATAATGGCATATTATTTGCTAATAAATAATAGCTAAATTTAATATCACTAAAGAATAATTGATGATCAGAAAATTATTAATAATTAATTTATTTATAATTAACACACTTGTTTTAATTCATTCTGAATTTTATGAAAATTACAATTATACCTTTTCGGTGGATAAATTCGTAAATATTTTTATTTACAATCATAACGGCTCGGTAGAAGTTACAACATGGCATAAGGAAAAAATCGATTTATATGCAAAAAAAGTTTCATGGTCGTGGGAAGGTAAAAAGGAATTAAGACAGGCTGATCTATTGGTTAATAAAATAGACCAGAATAATCTGGAAATTAAAACAGTATATAATAATAATATCGATGTAGATAAAATCGCTTTTTATATCGAGATTCAGATACCAAAAACGGCTAGAGTCAATGTTATTCAGCTTGAAATGGGTGATATTTCAATAGAGCGTTCTGCGGGTGGTAATGAACAACTAAAACTCTATACATCCAAAGGCAATATTAAGGCAAGGTACATAAACAGTCCGCTTGATGTTAAAACAGGCTCAGGCGACATTTTAATAGAAAAAATACATGGATTCGTTAAAGCGGAGACCTCGGCAGGATCGATAGAATTTTATGATTCTTTCGGTGGAGGAGATATAATTAATTCAAAAGGAAATATAGAAATAGGAGATATAAAAGGTACAGTCAAAGTTAAAAATGATATCGGTAAAATCGATGCTTATGAAATAAACGGAAATGTTGATATAAAAAACATAAATGGAGATATCTCCGTAGATGATATTATAGGAGATGTTACTGCAGAAACATCTATGGGCAATATTAAAATTTCATATATAAAAGGATTCGTTAAAATTTCATCCAACAATGGTAATATTTATACTGACGAGATAAAAGGAATCAATGATATTCAAAACAATAAAGGCAATATTGAAACTCAGGTACTGTCCATTAATGAGAATGGTTCATCAATAATTAATAACAGCGGTACTGTTAAAATTTATCTTTCTAATAAATTGGATGCAAATCTCGAAATCGAATGCCTTCAGGGCAATTTATATATAGAAAGTTATTTTAGGGATTTAATAAAAAAGTCAGATATAAATAAAATTATAAAACTTGGGAAAGGCGGTCCGAAGTTATTTATAAAATCATCGACCGGTAAAATCAGGATTTATGAATATTAAATATATATTTTATTTTTATTAATAAAAGTATAAATGTCTATTTCACCGTAAATTTTTACGGATTTTATGCTGTAAGCATTTTTTTATTAAAATTTTCAAAAAAGGGACTTATGAAAAAGAATATAATTTTAATATTATTTATATGTGCAGTAAACATTGTTTTTCCCAAAGAAATAATCGTTAAAATAATCGATAACGATCTTGAGATTCCTCTTGAAGGAGTTAAAATTCAGGTAAAAAATAACAATATCTTCCAATATACAGATGCCAAAGGTGTTGCAAAAATTATACTGGCTGACAAGGAAAAGAATATAATCATAACGGCTTCATTAACCGGTTATAATGTAAAAAAATATTTAATTAAAGAAAATGAAACAAACATCACTATCAAAATGGCAATACAAGGCGTTATAGAAGGTAAAGAACTCGTTATTGAAAAAAAATCAATCGGCAAGAATGATGAAGAGCTTGGAGTTTCAACCGTTTTGGATAATAAGGAATTTAGCTCAACTGCAAAAATGGGAATGATAGAAGATGTAGTATCAACGATTAAAATGCTTCCCGGTGTTTCATACGGAGGAAACTATAATGCAAGGTTATCTGTTAGAGGCGGAGCTCCAAATGAATTAGCATATCTTTATAACGGATTCATGATAAGATATCCTTACCATTGGGGAATAGCTTATTCCTATTTTAATCCCAATTTAATAGAATCTGTTAAATTTTCAACAGGTATTTTTAATGTTAAAAATGGATATGCAATATCAGGATTGGTAGAAATGAATGGAATCTATCCAAACAAAGGATTTAAATTTGATACTCAATTAGCTACAAACACATTCGATCTTTTACTTCAAATACCTATAGGGAAAACCTCCGGCGTGCTTTTAGGTACAAGATTAATTTATACGGATTTAGCAACCATGCTTTCTGATTATATAAAAGAAAAAGTCCCTTCATTAAGAGACGGTACTTCATTTCCAATAGCTCCTTATATCAGGGATGCCTATCTTAAATGGTACTGGAAACCGAATAACAGATTCGAATGGTTTATCGACGGATTCTTTGCAAGCGATGGAATTAATTTTTACAATAACAGTGAATACAGCACATACACAACCGAAAAAGATGTTTTTAGAATTATAGATTTTTTATATTATAATTATGATGCAGTAGGTTTTACCGGTTTTAAGATACTCCCCCACGACAGAGTATTCATAAGCTTTCTAGCAGGATATGAATTTTATTATAATGGCGTCGAAGGCACGTGGATAGATTTTGGAGAGGCAAAGTATTCAAAAAAATTTAGAGAAGATTACGGTTTAATATCTAGAAGTTATTCAATTAATGACCTTAAATCAAAATTTTCTAGAGATTCTACAATTCATAGTATACAGACAAGACTTGACTTTGACTTTACTCTCCATGAAAAAGTAATACTGTCTACAGGAGTAGGTTTAACTTATGATATAACTTACAACACTAATCACGGAGATATGTATGGGATAGTATATGATTCCGGTATACCTGAATTTAGAAAAATTAAATTTGATACTGTTAAAGAAAACAAACAGGCACTAAAAAGTTTCCTGTATTTAAATCTAAATTTTAATATAATACCGGACACATTAAAGATTGAATTAGGTTGTCGTGCCGATCATATTGTTTATTACATATTAGGACTTAATGAAACTTTTAATAATAACACTTATCACCTGACAACATATCCGGTGCCTGGACCGAGATTAAATATTACATACACCCCGATAAAAAATTTAATCTGGCTGGATAAATTTACAATAAGCGGCGGTATAGGATTATTCTCTAAAACTCCTGTTCAAGAAATTGCATTGTCAAAAGATTATGGGCTAAAAGATTTCCAGTTTAATTTGCCAAAGGCATTATCTACAGTTTTAGGAGTCGAATTTGAATTCCCTCTTGGATTTAAATTTAAAGTGGAAGGATATTATAAATATTATTTTAATTATTTTTATGTTAACGCAAACAATGGTGATGATGGTACTGAATATTTTGTTCATTCTGACGGCATAGGTCATGCAACCGGATTTGATTTGATACTTCAAAGAAAATTATCAAGATACATTGATGGATGGATAACATATTCATTTATGTATGCCAGATACTATAATCCATATAGTGACGGAGTAGAGGAAGAAAATGATCCTTCAAATCCCAGAGGACAGTGGTATTATCCAAATTACCACAGATTTCATACCCTTAGCTTTGTGTTAAACATTAAACCGACTCAATGGTTTACTATTTCACCGAGTTTTACTTTTGCAACAGGTACTCCAAAAGTAGATTATAATGATCCGGTATCATACCCTGCATATCTTCCTGATGGAACAATTGCAGAAATTCATTCAATGAGTAGTTATTACAGCGATGTATTACGGACAAATGTAAGCTTCCCCTTGAATGTTAAATTTACATTTAATACTTATCTGGGAAAAAGTAAAATTAAATTTGAGGCTTATATTGCATTAGAAGATATTTTATCTTTTATAACTAATTATATATTAGAAAAAGACAACGTAGAGGTAAACCCATACACCGGCAAGAAAGAATTATCGGCAAGCGGCAGTTATTCCATGCCGTTCCCGATACCAAGCGCTGGAATCAGATTTGCATTTTAATTATATTTAAAGGATTTATAAATGAAAAATATATTTCTATCTATAATAACGATTGTTGCTTTAACAGGCTGTACAACAGTTTTAAATAAATATACATCAAATGAGAAATATTTGATGTTTAAATCATCCCATATACCACAGTCAGTTTTCATGATTAAAACCGACAAAACAGGCAAAAGATGGGGAGAACTATCAAGCCCATTGTTGTTTAAATCAACTTTTACTGGCAGTATTGAAATTGCGGATAACGGCGATATAACATTTAATATTGAAAATATAGATTTCTTTGCCAACTGGCATAACGGCTGGACGCAAGGTAAAGCACAGGCTATAGGTAAACTCTTATTAAAAAATACTTCCGACGGATTTAAATGTCAGATCATTGACAATATAGAAATCTGGGATGTAACAGAAGGTAAAATTAAATACTATGATGATTCTTATATTAATGATGAAGGCTTAGAGCTTGTTAGAAACAGGATTGAAAGAATAAAAGCACTAACAGAATTTTTAAAAACACAAAAACAGCTACCGGAATTTTTCGGGCACACATTTATTAATACTCAATATGGCTTGCCGATAAAAAAAGTACTTGTACCGTTATTATTCCCTGAAATGGCAGAAGATAGCCCTCAAAATTATGAAGAAATAATTGATTCTAAAGATCAATCAAATGATAAAAATAAAATTAGTAACAACTGGTCTTTAGGCAATGACTTACTATGGAATAAAAAATACACAAGTAAAATATTTCCAGAAAGATTGCAGGCAATTAGAAATTCTGGCACCATGTGGCGCGATTATGAAGAAGCGGCAGGATTAATAATGATGTTTTATAATTTTGATTATTATATAAATAAAAAATTACCAGAAGAAATTTTTAAACAAATAAAATAATACCCATCGTAAAGAAAATAAAAAATCTGTAAAAAGGTTTTTATTTAATAAGGATACGTTGTATCCTGAAAGCCTTATAAATTTAAAAGAGTCCGGATATATTAAAGGATTATGATAAATTATCCTGTCTTATTTTCAGGGATTATAATATGAATTATTATTTGAATAATATTTTAAATGTTCATATTTTAAAATAGTTAAAATAAATAAACAAAATAAGGAGTTTTTAAAAAAATGAATTCTACTCAAAATACTATGACATTACTGCAATTTTTTATGCTGGGCGGATGGGCAATGTGGCCTCTTCTAGTATTCTCTATAACAACAGTTGCAGTGTTGATTGAAAGATCTATAAGCATATTTTTACTAAATAATTTATCAATGAGAGAAATTCACAAAAATGTCATAAAACATTTAAGTACAAATGACATTGAAGGAGCAAAAAAATATTGTGCCGAGAAAAATAAAAAAATAACCGGTGCATCAATTATTCAAGCCGGACTTGAAGTCGCCGAACTTGGTGAACACAGGATGGAAAAAGCGATCGAATCTGAGGCACAGGAAAAAATAATTTCTCTGGAAAGAGGATTCAATATACTTATTGCTCTGGGGTCACTGGCACCAATTACTGGTTTTCTGGGTACTGTATCTGGAATGATCAATGCATTTGATGCAATAAGCAAGGCCTCAGAGGTAAACGCACAGATAGTTGCAAATGGTATTTTCGAAGCTTTAATCACAACGGAATACGGTCTTGTTATTGCCATAGCAGCCATAGCCGGTTATAATGTTTTTGCTCATTTTGTAGACAAGTTTAGTGCTGATGTCGAACAAACAGCAACCGACACGGTCAAAGAAATAGTAATGCATCAGGCAAAAAAAGCACACTCCTAATCTAAGGAAATTTAAATGAAAATACAGGTAAAAAAAAAGCTGAGAGGGATCAATATAAGCGAATCCGGTGCATTAAGCGATCTGGCATTCTTGCTTATTATTTTTTTCATAGTTACTGCTGTGTTTAATGTCAATCAAGGATTTATGCTTGGGCTCCCGCAAAAGAATTCGACAAAGATTGTTAATATTAATGAGATAATTAAAGTGACTTTAAAAAGCGACAATTCTTTAGAATACAACAACAGATCGGTAAGTCTTATGGAAATTGAAACTATACTATCAGGAAAGCTTAAAGAAAAACCAAAAACTACTTTCTTATTGAAAATTGATCCAGAGGCAAATTATCAGAGTGTTGTTGATGTGCTTAATATAGTAAAAAAATTAGATATCGCAAATTTTTCATTCAGCATGATTAAGGAAAAACAATGAAAATAAGAAAAAAAAATAGACGTTACCCGATAATTGCCGTCAGTGCAATGTCTGATATTGCATTTTTACTTTTAATATTCATCATGCTGGTATCTATAATAAATTACCGAAAAGAGATTAAAATTGAATACCCTCTTGCAAAAAATCAAGAAAGAACGCAGGTGGACAAAAATTTTGAAATCTGGGTTAACAAAGACGGCGCAGTCTTTTATGATGGCAAGAATATTGACTTAATAACATTGCAAAAAATGGCAGAAGACAAATATTTTAAGATACCTGATGTCAGATTTCATGTTATAGCCGATAGAAATGTTAAGTATAAATATGTAAATGATATAATTGAAGTATTAAAACAAATACAGGCAAATGCTGTTTCTCTTGTAGTAAAGGAAAAAAAATGAATTCACAATCTGTATTTATTGACTGGGTAAAAAGAAATTCAAAATTAATTATAATACTATCTGTAACTCTATTAGTACATTTATCACTTTTATTATTCTATAAATTTAATCTTGCGGGAAAAGAGATTAGGATTGAAAATAAAATCTATAAAATGACGGATATCACTGAGTTTATTCCAAAAGATGATAAAAATGTTGTTGAAATATCAAGGCAGGATATAGTTACAGAAGACGTTATAGAAACAGATAAACAGATAAAAGAACTCGACATTGATTATTTAGGGCAACATCAGATAACCGATGCGCCTATTTTCCCAGAATCCCTAATAAAATCAAGAATAGTTTATCCTCCTTTAGCCAATAAACAGGGTATTGAAGGAGTTGTATATCTTGAAGTATATATTGATCAAAACGGATTAATACGTAATGTCAAAGTACTAAAAGACCCAGGGTATGGCTTCGCCGAAGCGGCGGTTAAAGCACTTCAAGGATTAAAATGCATCCCCGCAAAAGCTAATGGAATATCTGTTGCCGTTAGATATAGGTATCCTATAAGATTTGTTTTAAAAAAATAAAATTTTTAAACCCATCAATATTAAAATTAAATAATACCATTTCGGGGTCAGAGCTAAAAAAAATCATAAAATTTTAAATATTTCTTCTCTCATTTGTAAACGATTATTAAGTTTTAAGCGTTTAATATATATAAATAATTATCAA
>CAZHHK010000017.1:0-16804 GCA_964531405.1 uncultured Spirochaetales bacterium
TTTAAAAATAAAAAAAAGATAAAAAATTTCTTGCTTTTTTTATAAAAATCTTACATAAAAGAGAAACAAGATAAAAAGAAAAATGCTTGTTAATAACCTGTTAACAACTTATTAGTAATTTAAATTTACATTTTTTCTTGCATAAAATTTAAACAAATTTTATGATTGGATTTAACCTAACTACTGGAAAAAGCAATAGTTAAAAAGTTTTTTTGCCTTAAAACAACAAATTCTAAAAAATTCTACAAATTCAAAAAGAATTTGTATTTTTTTATTTTTGTTGTTAATAATTTGTTAATAATTTGAGTAAAATTATGAAAAATAGTTATGAAGTATATTGGAACGGCGTAAAAAAAGAACTAGAGGGTTTTCATTCACAGGCAGATTATCAAATGTTTATAAACAGGGTTGAATTTATGGATTTTGATCCAAATAAACCCTTAATGAAACTCTCTGTACCATCAAATTTTATTAAAGATCATATAATTAAGTATAAAGAAGAATTTGAAAATTCTCTGACAAAAATTTACGGTAGCCCTTGCTCCATAGAATTTCATGTTGTTTCTACAAAACATCATAGTGAGACAGAAAAAATGCAAAAAAAGAATGAGCCGCAACCAATTACCAATAACAAACTCGCGGAAAACACTGTAAACAAGGCCGATGATTACTCTTTTGAATCTTTCATAATAGGAAATTCTAATGACTTTGCGGCAAAAGCAGCTCTTGCTGTCGCCGAAAATCCCGGAGTACAGTACAATCCTTACTTTGTCTGGGGTGAAAGCGGATTAGGAAAAACACATTTATTAAAAGCCATCGAAAAATACACAAAAGAACATTTTCCTTCAAAAAAAGTAAAATACATAACATCAGAAGAATTTACTAATGACTTTGTTAATCTTTTAAGTATAAAAAAAATGGAGCAATTCAGAATAAAATACAGAAACCTTGACGTTTTGATCCTTGACGATGTTCAATTTTTTGCAGAAAAACCCGGATTACAGGAAGAAATTTTTAACACTTTTAACAAGTTATATGACGGCTGTAAACAGATGGTTTTTTCGTGCGACCAGCATATCAGTAAGGTCAAGCACATGGAGCAACGTCTTAAAAGCAGATTTTCTATGGGGCTTGTTGTTGATTTAAGACCCCCAGATTTTGAACTTCGAATGGCTATATTAAGGAATGTCGCAGAAACAAATAAAATTGAAATCGATTTTAACGCATTGGAATATATATGTTCAAATATTTCGGGAAGTATCAGAGATTTAAAAGGTGCATTCCAAGTCCTTCTCGCTTATTATAGTTTAATGAAAAAAAAAATAACTCTTGATATTGCAAAAGAAAAATTAAAAGATGTTCTGTCATCACAACTTCATTCTGCTCCGGTTTCTGTTGACAAAATAATTCAATTTGTTGCCGAATATTACAATCTTAAATCTCATGAAATAATAGGGACTAAACGGACAAAATCCATTGCTATGGCAAGACAAGTAGCCATGTATATAAGCCGCAAAATTACAATGCTTTCTACAACGCAAATAGGTAAATATTTCGGTGATAAAGAACATGCAACTGTCATGCATGCAACAAAAAAAATAGAAGACTATCTTACAGAAGATACAAATCTTAAGAGAGATATAGACCTACTGATTAATCGACTTAAAAACGAATAGCTCATTCCATTTATTTTTTAAAAAACGCTATAAATTTAGTAAAATTCTTTGAATTTTCGTAAGGTAAAATATAAAAATCTGTTTTTAAACAATTAATCATTGTTGCAAATAATATATAAATATATTATAAAAAAGATGATAATAAAGTGATTATAAAATAAATACTTGTTTATAAATTAATATAAAAATTTTATTTTTAACAAATTATTTTTAGCGTAATTGCCCATTTCTACTATATTTAGAGATGTTATTAACATATTAACAGGCGCTACTACTTATAATACTAAATTTATTAATTAATATTAGTAAGTAGAAAGGAGAAAAAAATGAATATAGTTTGTTCAAAAGAAAGCTTACTTAAAGCACTTGCAATAGCAGAAAATGTTATTTCTGTAAAAAATACTATATCAATATTATCGAATATTTTATTTGAAGCTAAAGAAAATAAAATTAAAATTTATGCAAGTGAAACTAAACTTAACTTCATTGCAGAGTTTGGCGCAGATATAAGTGAAGAAGGTGCTACTTCGATAAATTCAAATAAATTTTATTCCATTTGTAAAAAACTTCCAGGTGATGAAATAAAAATAACTCTTGAAAAAGAAAATGTTTTAAATATACAACCAAAAGATAAAAAAAACATTTTGTATAAAATTAAAGTTATAGATGCGGATAAATTTCCTCCTATAAAGACTATAGAATCAAATAATTATTTTTCTATCAGTAAAGAAATCCTTTCTGAAATGATTAAAAAAACAATCTTCGCCATATCTCAAAATGAAAACAGAAGATTTGTTAACGGCATATACTTTGAAAAAGAAGAGAATAATATAAAAATGGTTTCAACAGATGGTAAAAGGCTTTCTTTTATTAGAAAAACATTATCAATCGAAAGCACTATTGAGAAAGGAATAATAATACCTTTTAAAATATTAATAGAAACACTTAAACTATGCAACGGAAATGGTGATGTAAATATTGCTATTGATAGTAAGGGTATACTTATAAAAATAGATAATTATACTTTTATATCAAATCTTCTCGAAGGGTCATTCCCTCCTTATGAAAAAGTCATACCTGTTGATCAAAGTATATCAATAATAATAAATAAACAAGAACTTCAGGAAACATTAGAGAGAATCTCTCAAATTAGTGATAAAGAAACGCATAAAGTAACGCTCTCTTTTTCAAAAAATCAATTGAAAATAAATACTGAAGATATTACAATAGGTTCAGGAGAAGAATCTATAAACATAGACTATGAAGGTGAAAATTTTAAAATATTCTTAAATTATATTTTTATGCTTGATGTTTTATCTGTTATGAAGAGTAAAAATGTTATTTTTGAATTCAAAGACCCTCAAAGTACTGTGACAGTTAGAGAAGAAAATAACGACGATTTTATATATATTATGATGCCAATGACATCATAAAAAGAAAAAAAATTGTACCTTAAACAAATAATTGCTAAAAATTTTAGAAACTACTCTACTTTAAACATTTCTTTTAAAAAAGAAAAAAAAATTAATCTAATTCATTCGCCTAATGGAATGGGAAAATCAAATTTGTTGGAAATTATTTATTATTTATCATATTTAAGATCCTTCAGAAATGTATTAGACAAAGAATTAATTTTAAAAGGTCAGGATAATTTTTATATCGAAGGTACTTATAAAGACAATTATTTAACAAACACAATTAAAATTAATTATAAAAAAACGAAAGATATTGTTTTTAACGACAAAAAAATAAAAAAATATTCTGAAATATTCGGCAAACTTCTTACTGTTTTATTTTGCAATGAAGATATTTTTATAATAAACGGTTCGCCCTCCATAAAAAGAAAATTTTTTGATATCTTTATTTCAGCAATAGATATAAATTATTTATATATTTTAAAAGATTACCAAAACGTTATAAAGCAAAAAAATTATATTTTAAAAAGCAATAATACAAGTAATCTATTATCAGTTTATAACAGGCAGATAGCAAAATTGATTTTACAAATTCAAAACAAAAGACAGATCCTTATTGATGAAATAAACAAGCAATTTGATGAATCTTATCAAAAAATTGGACTTTTTAAAGAAAAAGTAAAAATAATATATTGTCCTTCGATAAAAAATAAAGATTTAAATGAAGAAAATATTTTAAATTTTCTAGAGGAAAACTCAAAAGAAGAATTAAAAAATTTATGCAGTATATTCGGCCCGCATAGAGACAATTATCTTTTCTTAATAAGAGGTATTCCATTTGCTAAATATGCATCATTTGGGCAAACAAGACTTGCTGCTTTAGTACTAAAATTCATACAGGCAGAAATTTATAGAGAAAAATTAAAAGTTAATCCTATTTTGTTACTTGATGATGTAATACTTGAGCTGGATAGGCAAAAACAGAGTAAATTTATAAATGAGTTGGTTAATTATAGTCAGATTTTTTTAACAGTAACAGATAAGGATTATGTTGAACTTTTTAATAAAAAAGACGAAATAAATACCATTGAGATTTATTATGGACAAACAAGATAATATAATTTTATTAAAAGAGATACTGGATAAATTTTTTAAAAATAAAGATTTTAGTAGCAAGTTATCAATGCATATAATAAAAAAAAATTGGCAAAAAATTGTTGGTAATCAGCTATTTAAACAGATAGAGCCTGATAAAATAGAAAAAGAAACCCTGATAATTAAATGTCATCACCAGGGGTGGATTACAACTTTATCTTTTTATAAAGACAGTATAATAAAAAAAGTAAATGATGAATTAAAGGATAAAGGAAATATTAATGATATAAGAGTAATATTTAAAAAAAGCTAGATAAACATTGACATAAAAGCTTATAAAATGTTATCATCGCATCTCTTTTATGTTGATAATATTTTAAATTATTATAGATTTATCGGGAGAAATCATAATGAAAAGGACATTTCAACCTTCAAATTTAAGAAGAGCACGGACTCATGGTTTTAGGAAAAGAATGGCTACAAAAAATGGTAGAATTGTATTAAAAAGAAGAAGGCAAAAAGGAAGAAAGAAGCTTACTGTTTCTTACTATAAATAATTAATGAGTATACAAAACAACTGCTCTTTTAAAAAAAACGAGAGAATAAAAAGAGATAAAGACTTTGAATATATTTTTAAAAATGGTGAGCTTATAAAATCTCACTATTATAAATGTTTTTATCTAAAAAGATGTTGCTTTAGTAGGATCGGTATAATTGCAAAAAAGCATATTGGGAATTCGATTAGAAGAAATTATGAAAAGAGAATCATAAGAGAATTTTACAGGAATTATAAAAATAAACTAAATAATGGATATGATTTTATTTTTATTATAACTGATAAAAGTGCCGATTTTAAACAAAAGAAAGAAGATTTTCAAAATATAATGAAGCTTATAATAGATAATGACAAAAAATAAAGTAGTTGTTTATTTTATTAATTTTTATCAAAAATACATTTCTATCTTATTTCCTCCCTCGTGTAGATTTTTCCCGAGTTGTTCAGAATATGCCAAGCAGGCTTTTTTAAAGTATAACTTTTTTAAAGCAGCACTTTTAAGTATTTATAGAATTTTAAGATGCAATCCATGGAATAAGGGTGGATACGATCCATTAAAATAAAATTTAGGAGATAAATGTGGAAGATAAAAGAATGATTTTATTTATGTTTATTTTCAGTTTTTTGTTTATTTTAGTTATTTTTTTTACTCAGCCAAAACAAAAATCTGCAGAAAATAATCAGACAGAACAGACAACGGATAATATTGCAGTAAATGATGAAAAAAAAGAAAATTTAAAACAAAAAGATTTCTATGGAAAATATCAGATAATTGATAAAGAAGTTGAAAATAATGATAGTTTACTATATGAGAACGATAACATAAAAATTGAGTTTGATAAAAAAGATGCTGTGATAAAACATGCGTGGGTTAAGGATACTTTCTTAAACAAAAATAGAGGCAATGTTTTATTGTATGATCTTGTAGATCCTGTACTGGGTTTGGGCAGCCTATGGCTTAAGCTCGGGTCATGGGAGAATGAGGCTACATTAGCCAATATTACTGGAGGAGATAATCAATACAATTTTAAAAGAGAAGGTAATGATTTTATATTTACATGCAAATTGAAGAAAAAAGAAGATGATACTGTATATACAATTCAAAAAATATATAAATTTATAGACAATGAAAATTTATTCAAGCTTGATATAAAGATTAATAATAATAAAAATTTACCCACTGATTTTGACAACAGTGGTATTGCTTATAGTATTGGTTGGGGTCCTTCTCTAGGAATTAATTCAAGGGAGGAAAAACCAAATAAATCTTTAAAAGATGTTTTTTCATATTTTAATGGAAAGGATTTGGTTAAAGTTGACAGTAGAGGAGAGGAAATCTTAATCAATTCTGGTAATTTTTTTGGAATTGGTACAAAGAAAGTGAAAAAGCTTTTTACTATATGGAATAAAGAAGGGGATGATTCCTGGATAAGTAGTAATGGACATTATTTTGTAGCTATTATGTATCCGGATAATAAAAACTATAAGTATTTTTTTGATTATCGTGGTAGTAAAAATAGTAAAATTTATTATTGTGGGTTTGCCAGAGCATCGGATGTATCGCATGTTGATTCCAGTTTTTATATTTATATAGGTCCTAAGATAGGCTCAATACTTAAAAGATACAATAATTTTAATAAAGGTGATTTTAATATAAAAAATTCTAATATTTCAAAGATAAATGAAAAAATAGTCTATGGACTTGGCAATGCAATTGGTTGGTTGTTAGAAAAAATATATTTAGTAGTAAAAAATTACGGACTTGCTATAATAATTTTGACGATTATAATAAAAATTATTCTTTTCCCTTTAACACAGAGCAGCATGAAATCACAACAGAAAATGAGTAAATTGCAACCAAAGATAAAAGAGTTGCAAGAAAAATATAAGGATAAGCCTGAGTTATTAAACAGGGAAACAATGAATTTGTATAAAAAGGAAAAAATAAATCCTCTTGGGGGATGTTTGCCGATGCTACTTCAGATGCCTATTCTTTTTTCAATGTATTATTTCTTAAATCAAATGGTAGCATTAAAAGGAGCGAGTTTTTTATGGATTAAGGACTTGTCTGCTCCTGACGCGGTATTTAATTTTGGTTTTACTGTGCCAATATTAAATATGAGTTCATTAAATATATTACCCATAATCATGGTACTTACGCAGGTTTTATCAAGTTTGCTTATGCCAGATTTAAAGACTAACAAACAGGCACAGCTTATGGTTTGGGGTATGCCGATATTCTTTTTCTTTATATTTTATAATGTTTCTTCAGGGCTAGTATTATACTGGACCGTAATGAATATACTTAATTTGGCACAGCAAATGGTATTAAATTATTCACAGAGAAAAAATATGAATATTGCAAAGGCATAAAAAAATTAAATTATTATTTATCTTTTTTGAAGGAGATTATATATGGCTACAAGAGAATTTTCTGGTAAGACAAAAGAAGAGGTAATCGAAAAAGCTTTAGAAACCTTAAAGCTTAAAATGGATCAAGTAAAATTTGATTTTATTGAAGAAAATTCGGTATTACCGTTTATGAAAAAAAAAGTTTCTGCAATAGCAACATATAATGAAGAAGATTTGTTTGGCAGTAAGTGTCTTATATTTATTAAAAATCTGTTAGAGAAAATGAATATAGAAGCTAAAATTTATCTTATTGAAGAAAATGATCAAAAAGTTGTAATTGAAATCGAGTCGCCTGATACTGGAATAATTATAGGGAAGCAGGGTCAAACATTGGAAGCAATTCAAACACTGGCTAATGTAGTTTTAAACAAAAATAATCAGGTTTGGACAAAAGTTGTGATCGATATAGAAAATTATAGGAATAGGAAAGAAAGAAACTTAAAGCACCTTGCAAATAAAATCGCTTCACAAGTTAAGCATACCAAAAAATCTGTGATTTTAGAGCCAATGAATCCTTTTGAAAGACGAATCATTCATGTAACATTGCAGGACGACAAGGATATTGAAACAGAATCAATCGGAGAAGGATTGTATAAAAAAATTAAAGTTAAGTTTGTAAACGGGAAAAACGAGGCTTTAAATTAATAAAAAATATTCCTTGAATAAGTTAAAATAATCATTTATTTCTTAATTTATGAAAGCGAAGAGACAGTTTGTTTGCAATGAGTGTGGTTATATTACTCAATCATGGATAGGTAAATGCCCAGAATGCTCAAGCTGGAATTCTTTTATTGAAGAGAGTATAGACAAAAAAAAAGAAAGAGTTTCAGGGAAAGATTCAAAAAAAGTTGTAAATTTATCAGATATTCAAATTACAAACGAATATTTATTAAAATTTAATAATGAAGAAATTAATGCTTTCTTTGGGGGAGGTATTTCAGCAGGATCGGTTATCCTTGTTGCAGGGGAGCCCGGTGTCGGAAAATCTACACTTTTGTTGTTTTTATTTAATGCTTTAAAACCACAGAGGAAGGTTATATATTTTACCGGGGAAGAATCTTTATCACAAATTAAAAAGAGGACTGATCGGCTGAATATAAACAGTCCTGATTTATTAATCTCAAACAATGTCGATGTGGATGAAATCATAGAGCTTTCAAAAATAAATAAACCGGACATGATTTTTGTTGATTCGATACAAACATTATTCTCTAAAGATGTTGATACTCAAGTTGGGAATATCACTCAGATAAAATACTGCACCGGAGTTCTTATAAATTTTGCCAAAGAAACTAATGTGCCAGTAATAATAATAGGACATATTACAAAAACAGGCGATATTGCAGGTCCTAAGTTGATGGAGCACATGGTTGATGTTGTGCTTTATTTTGAAGGAGAAACCCAGTATCAGCATAGATTTTTAAGATCCATAAAAAACCGATTTGGTAGTATCGATGAATTACTGCTGTTTGAAATGAAGGAAAAAGGTCTTATTCAGGTTGAGAATCCGGCAAGCTATTTTATAGAGAAAAATATTAATGAGGATACAATAGGTAAATGTAAGACAGTTATAATAAGCGGCAAAAGACCGTTGATTCTGGAGGTTGAAGCCCTGATCGTGCCTTCCGGGTATTCCAATGCCAGACGTTTTTCCGAGGGAGTTGATATTGCAAGGATATCAAGAATTTCTGCAATACTTGATAAATATTTAAATGAAAATTTAAACAATTACGATATATATTTTAATATCTCAGGTGGAATAAAAACAAACGATGTAGGGATTGATCTTGCAATAGCAGTTGCAATTTACTCTTCAAAGCAAAAAATTAAATTGGATAAAAATTTGGTTGTTATGGGAGAGTTATCATTAACAGGACGTGTGAGAAATATAAGAAGATTAGATTTAAGAATAAAAGAAGCTATACGTTTTGGTTGTGACAAAGTAATTATTCCTTATAATGAAACTATAAAAGAGGATATTAAAGTGAAATCAGCCGACAATATTATTAATGCAATAAATTTTATTAAATGAATTGAATTATTAGTACTTTTTAATATGTGAAGAAAGTTTTATAGCAATTGTTTTTTTTATAATTCTATTGTATCATAATAACGAGGCTTTTAGTTTGCAAAGTATTTTTAGAAATATATTTATAGCAATTTTTATACTTATTAATGTATATGGCTTTACAGAGGAGTCGATTTCTATAGGACTTATCCCTCCGTTTATGAAGAATGATAATGCAGTAACTGTTTTTTTTAATAAACATTTTGTTTTTGAAATTTTATTTAATTATAATATATCAAAATATACTATAGACAGCATGAATATAGATTCGTATGATGAGGAAGACGATTATATTGATTCATGCAAAAGTGCCGCAATAAAACAGAATTTTGATTATTTGCTTTATTCATCGGTTTCAACAAATGATGAGTATTTATATTTTAAGGTTGAGTTACTAAATCCGTATAATAATACAGTTATTTTTTCCAAACTATATAAAAATAAAAATTTTGATACAATAAACGAGATTTTATCTGATATAAGCATAGATGTAATAAAACAGATTGGGAATGCAAAACTTGTAAATATTGCAATAAAGAAAAAGATTGATGCTGAAACTGCTAAAAAAAAGGAAAAACCAATATTTAATGAGTATTTTATAAGAAGCAAGCATGAAATATTTATAATGCAGGGATTTTTTAAGAATCATCCAGGAGTTATGTCTTTTATAGAAATAATGTCTGGATATGGCTTTTCACCAAATAATTTTGTAAGTATTGAGGGCGGCATATATCTTGGATATGGAAAATTTGATATCGAATTTAGAATACAGGACATAGATTTAAAGAATATATATTTAGGCACCTTTGGAGGTTTTGATTTTTTTATTTCGGGATTAATAGAGCCATGTTTTGGACTTAAATTGGATATAACTTATATAGTAAATAATAATCTATATTTAAGCTTACCTATTGATTTTGGGCTAAAAATCAATCTGTTTAATAAATATTGTATTAAATTTAATGCTTCTTTTCAATTCATAGCTTACGATTTTAACAAATTATCATGGGAGAATAATTATATAATTGGGATTTTTATTGGATATGCACAGAAAATTTAGATTTATTCTGTTTTTCTTATTTTTTAGTATTTCATTAATAAATTCATCAGAGAATTCTGCCGTGATATCTTTAATTAGAGAAAAATTCGAATTAAATATTCAATATGAAAATATAATGAAATATCTTACCGATCTTGCTGAAGCCAAGCTTAAAGAAAAATATCCAAATATTGTTTTAAAAGATTTAATGGGTGATATTAAAAGTTATGATTTAAAAGAAGTAAACACCGTTGCTGGTAAAAATGGGTTAAATAATTTTTATTATATAAAATCAACAATTGTTGATAATGTTTTTTTGACCAGTATAAAGCTTTACGATTGGCACGGCAAAATAATTTATGAAGATAATTTTAAATTTGAAATAAATAAAAACAAAAAGATTATAGTCACACAGGAAAAAGAAGATGAATGGATTGCGATTTTCATTAATGCAACAGAAAAAATACTTGAAAAAAATGAAAGGAAAATGACTAAAATTACAAAATCAAAACTTAATTATAAATATGATCATGATTTCCCTCTGATAGGTATATCTGTAAGTGCATTGTCGGTAAAAATATACTTTGATGACAGAATAAACTCCAAGATACAGAAAATATTTTCACTTTCTCCCCTGGATTTCAGATTGGCATTTTTTCCTCTTAGATATATGGAAACAGGTTTATTCTGTAGATTGGATTTTAATAACATGGTTTATATCTATTATGATGTTGATAAGAAGAAGAACAAATATTTTGATACTACTTTTTTGTTTGGATATGGACTTTTTGTAGGTGTTTCGTTTTTTAAAGACAATCTACATTTTTCATTTGGAGGACAGATTTATAATCTTTATTATGATATTGCAGCATTTCCTGAATGGACAAAGACTAACGATGTTAATGGGCATTTTCTTCCCCAATTTGCAGTTTACTATAAACTAGATTTTAAGTTGTTGAAATTGCTTTATTTTTCAGTGTTTGTAAATTTTAAAACTTTACCTAAATTTGAACTTAACAACGGTTATTTTTATTCTAGACCATTCTTGTACGATTCATTTTGCCTGGAAGTAAGCTTTACAGGTATTACGATTATGTTTTAAATATATCGAAATGTAAAATTATTGAAATTTATAGATCATTATTGTAAATTATTTTCTATATTGGTACAATAATTAAAAAAGGATGGTCTGAATATGGAATACAGGAAAAAAATTCTTATAGTTGATGATGACAAGAAACTGACGGAGATAATAGAAAAATATTTGTCTCAATATGAATTTCAAGTTACCGTTGCAAATGATGGCAATGAAATAGAGGCTCTCTTAAGAGAATCAAAACCGGATATCATATTATTGGATATTATGCTGCCAGGTAAAAGCGGATTTGATATTTTAAGGGAAGTTCAAAAAGATTATGATGTTCCGATTATTATGCTTACTGCAAAAGGTGATGAAGTTGACAAGGTAATTGGATTGGAGCTTGGAGCCGATGATTATGTTACTAAACCTTTTTCTGTGAGAGAGCTTATTGCAAGGATTCGTACTGTACTAAGAAGGGCGAATTCTTATCCTGCCGATTATGCTAACAAAAAAGAGCTTGTTTTTAACTCATTAAAAATTATTCCTGAAAAAAGGACAATAATAATTAATAATTCCAATGAAATCGAACTTACCAAAACAGAGTTTGAAATTTTATATTTACTTGCCAGCAACCCTAATAAAACATTCACGAGAGAGGAATTGTTAAGAATAGTTTCGGACAGGGATTATGCTGTTTTTGACAGATCTATTGATATGCATATAAGTCATTTAAGAAACAGATTAAAAGAACAGGATCCTATTGTATGTACAATAAAGACCGTCTGGGGTTCGGGATACAGATTTGAAGTTGCAGAATAAGAATTTAAAGCGCTCTATATTTAAGATTACTATAACAAAAAAAATCCTGTTTCTTTATTTTTTGTTAATTATTTCAACCGTAGTATTAACTTCTGTATTTTCTTATATATTTTTCTTAAAATTAATTGAAAATAGAATGATACGCTTAAAAGTTAATATAGATAAAGTTAAAATAAAATTAGAAGAGCTTTATGAAAAGGATAAGGGTAAAATTACTTTTGATTTATCTGAAATGAAGGAGCAAAATAAAAATTTTGAAAATTCCAATTCAAAGTTATTAGGAACTCTTGTAAAAGAATTTCCTGATTACAAATTTAATGTGGAAGCTATAGAAGGTAAGGTAGAATACGAGGAAAAACCAAGACTTGTTTTTGATTCTAATGAAAATAAATATTATTTTGAAGTATCCAGGCAGATTAAATTTAAAGAAAGCGCACCTATAAAATCTTTAAAATTATCTGTTAAATTGGAATTTTACAAGATAATGTTTAAAAGTTTGATTTATGGAGCTTTGATTACAATAGTTATCATTTTCCCGTTTATAATGCTTTTTTCAAGAAATATTACAAAACCGATCTTAAAGATCTCAAAAGGGGCGAGACAGATAGCTCTTGGAAATCTTGGTATAGAGGTCAAATCTTATGCAAAGGATGAACTTGGCGATCTAGTTGATACATTTAATAACATGTCAAGAGAATTGCATAAGATTAAAAAGATACGCGATGATCTTTTAGCTGTGATAAGCCATGAATTAAGATCTCCTTTAGGACGAATAAAAGGTTATACCGAATTATTAAATGATTTAAAGCTTAATAAAAAAGAAAGGGATGCTTATTATAATTCTATATTTAATGAGATTGATTTTGTCAATTATATGATTGGAGAGATTATAGAAATATCAAGGCTTGAATTAAACAAAGAGCAATTATTTTTAGAGAAGATCGATCTTGCAAATGTTTTAAAAGGATTGCAGGCTGAATATGAGGTTTCCAACGCATTAAACAAAGAGTTGGTTTTTGAATTTAAATTTGAGGATAAACTGTATTGCAATATTGATTTTGAAAAGATAAAAAGAGTATTTAATAATGTTATAGAAAATTCAATTAAAGCTAAAGCAAAAAAAATATTTATTTCGGCTGAAAAAAAAGATGATTTTATTCTTGTTAAGATAATAGATGATGGTGTTGGTATTCCACCAGAACAGCTTGATATAGTATTTGAAAAATTCTATAGAGTTGATAAATCAAGAGACAGGGAAACAGGAGGGTTTGGTTTAGGCCTTGCGATTTGCAGGGGTATTATAAATGAGCATAAAGGGAGCATATATTTTTTAGAAAAAAGCATTGGTGCCGAATTACACATAGAAATCCCTCTCTTAACAGAAGAAGAATTTTTTAGTAACAACAACAACGCTTAACCGTTAAGAGTTTGTTTAGATAATAAAGCTTTGCTTAATGTTACTTTATCAGTATATTCAAGAGTGCCTCCCATTGGTATACCGGTAGCAAGTCTTGATAGTTTTATATCATAAGATGAAAGTAAATTCTGGATATATAAAAAAGTTGCTTCTCCTTCAGTTGTGGGATTTGTTGCTATTAAAATCTCTCGAACTTTTTCTAATTTTATTCTTTCCAAAAGCTCTTTAATCCTCAATGAGTCAGGGGTTGCTCCTTCCAAAGGATTAATATTACCCATTAATATATGGTATTTCCCTTTAAATAATCCCGTGGCTTCTATTGCTTCCATATCTTTTGGTTCTTCAACAATGCAAATAATGGAATCATCCCTATCGCTTGATCTGCATATTTCGCAAGGGCTATTTAAAGTATAATTGCCGCATACATGGCAATTTTTGATATTTTCAATTGCCTCGTTTATTACTGACGCGATTTCTAATGCTTTTTTTTTATTTTTTAATAAATAATAGACAATTCTTGTTGCACTTTTTTTACCGATTCCTGGAAGCCTTGAAAATGCATTTATGAGATCGTTGATTTCAATCATCAGAATAACCCGGGTATCATAGTGTTTGAAAATTTTTTTTGAATTTCTTCTTTAAGTTTCGAAATCGCATCGTTATGCGCAGCAATAATAAGATCGCGGAATGTTTTTATGTCATCTTTTATAATGTCATTTTCTTCGTAATCTATTGATATTATCTGGAAATCTCCTGACATTTTTATTTTAACAAATCCTCCGCCTGCTTCTCCTGTTACTATGATATTTTTTAAATCTTGCATGGCTTCCTGGCTTTTTTTCTTTAATTCCTCGATATTTAAATTTTTTAATAGATCAAAAGGATTCATTGTTAAACCACTCCTTATTGTAATTCCTGTCCATGGAATAAATTAATAATATTTTCTTTATTAATATCCCCGGCAGTTTGCTTTTTTTCGTTTTGTTTAAAATCTATTTTAATTTTAAATTTATTATTGTGCTTCATTCCTATAATTTTTAATGCTTCCTGATTCAACATTTCTTCAAATTTTTTAGCTGTATCATAATGCATTTTATGTGTAAACGTAATTATCATAACATTGTCTTTTTCTTCAATATAACTTATGTTTGATAGAGCTGTTGCGAGTTGAAAATGTGAGCTTGATAATTTTGATTTGATTATTTTGATTATTTCGCTTTTATTTGCAGTAACCACATAATCAGTGTTATCGCTTTTTTCTTCTTTCTTTTCTATTTTATTTTTTGTTTGATTAATACCTTCATTATTATTAAAATCTTTTTTTAGATTAATAATGCCATTAGAGAATAATGACTTTCCCAAATTTTCCAATCTTTCTATAATCTCTTTAGGTCTGATGAATTCTGTATATTTTAAGAGTTTTAGAAGACATATTTCCATTTCAGTTTGTATGTTTATTGAATATTTAAAATTTTCATAAGACTTGAATAATATTTCTAAAATATTTTCTATATCATCGTATGAAAAAGAATCTAAAAGTGAAGGTGTATATAAATTTTTATTTAATCCTACAAACCTATTGCTTACATTAGCTTTTATTATCAGAATATTTCTAAAAAAGTTTATCAACTCGCTTAGAATTTGTTCAGGTGATACACCGGAATCTATCATAGAAAAATATTCGGTTAAAAGTATTTCTCTATTTTTTGTAATGATACTGTTTACCAATTTTATCAGCCTTTCATCTCCGACTAATCCAAGTTTATCCTGAATTTTTTTTATAGTAATTTCATCGTTGCAAAAGGAAATAACCTGGTCTAGTAGCGTATAAGCGTCCCTCATGGATCCTTGCCCTTCATTTGCTATCCATAGTATTGCATTGTCTTCGTATTTTATATTATTGCTTTTTAATACATTTATCAATGATTGGTAGATCAAATTTGTTGAAATTAACCTAAAATTAAATTGCTGGCATCTTGATCTGATTGTTGGAATAACCTTATTAATCTCTGTTGTTGCAAATATGAAAACAACATTTGAAGGAGGCTCTTCTATTGTTTTTAACAGAGCATTAAAAGCGCTTTTTGAAAGCATGTGCACTTCGTCTATTATATAGACTTTATATTTTGAATTAACCGGAGGGTACATAATCTCTTCTTGAATCACCCTGATTGCATCGATACCTGTATTTGATGCTCCATCGATTTCTATTACATCGGTATTTGATCCAGCTGTTATGGAATTACAATTGTTACATTTATTGCACGGGATGCTTGTAGGACCATTTACACAGTTTAATGCTTTTGCGATTATCCTCGCTGCCGAAGTTTTTCCGACTCCTCTTGGACCACTTAGTAAATATGCATTTGCTATCTTGTTATTACTTATGGAATTTTTTAGTGTTGAAACAACGAATTCCTGTCCTATCAATTCATCAAAAGTTTGTGGTCTAAATTTAATGGCTGTAACATCATGAGACATTTTTTATCCCCTGGGAAAATATTGTTATTTATGATTATATTATAAAAATGTCTAAAGGATAAAATAATTTACTTTATTTATAAATAAAAAACCTCTTTAACTCCTTTCGAATTTTTGATGCACATTAAAACCATTCCTACCGTTGCTGCCTTCCGGCTCTCGCGGGGTTCGGATAATTTTAACTGCATGAAACCCGAAGATCATTGCTAAAGAGGTTTTCCTGATCCCGATATTATCGGAATCGGGAAAATTCGGAGAAAGAGGGATTCGAACCCTCGGGCCGACCACTAAATCCACAAATTTAACCCCTCGGGGAAGTTTAATACTCTTTGTTGATTTGGTGGTCGGCCAACGGATTTCGAGTCCGTCCGATTCAACCGCTCTCGCATCTCTCCATAATAAAAAAATCTATAAAAAATTTATTCAATGCAAGTGAATAAATTTTGAGCCTAAGAGGAATCGAACCTCCGACCTTTAGATCCGCAATCTAATGCTCTATCCAACTGAGCTATAGGCTCAATTATTTTTACGGAAAGTGGGGGATTCGAACCCCCGGTATACCGTTAAGCATACACACGCTTTCCAAGCGTGCTCTTTCAACCACTCAGACAACTTTCCAGAAAGTAAAAAAATGAAGTAATATACAAATATCTATATTATTATTTTAAGTAGCAATAAAATACCAAAAATATGCTTTATTACAAAATAGACTTTTTAAAATTCGGAGAGAGAGGGATTCGAACCC
>CAZHHK010000017.1:16904-33858 GCA_964531405.1 uncultured Spirochaetales bacterium
TAAAATTCGGAGAGAGAGGGATTCGAACCCCCGGAGGCTTGCACCTCAACGGTTTTCAAGACCGCCTCTTTCAACCACTCAGACATCTCTCCAAATTTATAGGTTTGATGAATATAGCTTGTTGTATGATAAAAGTCAATAAAAAACTGTTTTCTTGTGCTTAAAAAAGCGACCATAGATATATTCGATAGTAATTTTATCGCTCTCCTTCGAGGCGTTTTTATGGCAAAGAAAATTTATCTAAATATTCTTTGTGGCAGTAAAAAAGTTGGGACGGATAAGCGGAATAAATTTAAGTAAATACAAATAAAAAAAACTAGTATTAATATTTTATGTTTCACGTGAAACATAAAATATTTTTAAGTTTAATTTTAAATTGGATAAATTTTATAACAACTATCACCGAAAATATAAAAAAATATACTCTTGTTTATTTTGGGGTAAAAATATGGGAAAAAAAAATATTTTTGTTTTTTTGTTTATCATGATTTCATTAAGTCTTTCTTTTACTGGAGAAATAGATATTGATAAAGTTGAATTTGATGGATTAAATCTTTCAAAAAGTGACTATAAGGATGAAACAGGAGAGCTTAATCAAAAATTCAATATTGCATATTCACCGTTTTTACCAGCGGGTGGTGTATATATTATTGCCGACAGTGTTACAGGGAAAGAAGCGGTGATACAGGTTGGTTTTGCAAAAGTAGATAAATCTCCTTATGTAATTTATCTACCAGAAGATGTTTATAATTTTTTCTCAAAAGGATACGACAAACCGGTTGATAAGATTAAATTAAAGATTAAGTTTTTGGCATGGAACAGAGAAGGAGAAGAGGCTAGTAATTTAGATATATTTAATTTGATTGTTAAACCGGAAGATTCTGTTAATGAAATGTCGAAAAATAACAGCGACTCGTATTATATTCAACTGGGGGCATTCAGCTACTATCAAAACAGTTATCCTGTGATTGTAAGTCTGTTGCCGTTGTTAAATGTATTGCCTAAATTTTATATGATTAAATCCGGCGATAGTGATTCCAACATGTTTAAAGTACTTGCAGGTCCTTATAATCTTGATAAAGCAAGGGAAATTGCAAAGAATATCAATATGTCTAAAAAGGCTTCTGTTTTTATTTTTTCAGGGAAAAATATAATAAAAGATAATGAGAAAAAGTAAAGAAGGCTATAGATGAAAAAATTTTTAGTATTAACTATATTTTTTATTCCTCTTATTTTATTTGCTGAAAAATGGGTTGGCAGAGCTACTATTACCAATAAAATCGATGGAACAAAGACTGTTAGTGGTGAAATATACAAGTCTGATTCATTGACTGCTGCATGCAATGGATTTAAAATTGGAGCAGAAGTAGTTGTCATAAACGTAAAAACAAAAAAAGCCGTTACAATAACAATTAATGATAGGCTTCCTAATAATTCAAATTATTTTATTGTACTTTCAATGCAAGCTGCGAAGGAAATCGGCTTAGAGAATGAGTCAGGACTGGTTGTTGTTGAAGCGGATTTTTCGGATGTTAATTCTACTGAAAGATTGAATGTTAATGGGCTTGTAAAAGAAGGTGAAATTGATGAAGAATTTTTAAAAAATTTTCCCACTGCTAACTGGCCTCTTTTGGATAATAAAGATTTAACTAAAATTGATGAATCATTGGATATCAACAATAGCGACAAAGAAAAACAAGATCCTGGTTTGGATAAAGAGAAAATGATGCCTGATAAAAAAACTAAAGTAAATAAAGGTGATCATGATAATGATAAATTTTATGCATTTAAAGAAACAGAAAGAATATATCCTGAAGAAGAAGAAAATTTAGAACCAAAGATGATAAAAAAGGAATCAAGAATGAATAATGATCTGGAGGATTTTAAAGGGAAACCCATTAAAGAGGGACAAGTAACAACAACTACAAATAATCCTCAACTTGAAGAGATTAAGTCACCTCAAAAGAAATTAAAAGAATACGCTATGGATAGTGATAATGATATTTTTGGTGAAAGAAAAACAATGGAATTCGTGGAAAAAACAAATCTGCCAGAAGAAGAAAAGGAAATCGAAAAACCGAATAAAAAGAGCAAGATAAATAAAATAGATATGGATCAAAACGATGTTAAGAAAGAAACAAAAGAAACAATAAAAATCGAAAAAAAGAAAACATTCAAATGGGTAAAGAATCTTGAAAAGAATAAAATTTATGTTCGTTTCTCTACAACATTTGATAAAAATGAAGGGGAGAGAAGACTAGAATTGTTTAATGAGGTTTTCCCTGACGTTGTAGGCCTTGAAAAAGATGGTAAATATATTCTGTTTATTGGTCCCATTGATGAAAAAGATGTTGATAAAGTAATTAAGGGTATCAGGAGATACGGATATAAAGATTCTTATGTAGTGAAAGGATGACTATTTATATAAACTTTCCATGATTTTTATTTTATAGTCTATTTTTTCTTTTAATTCATTTAAAAAATGATTGTTTTCAATCTTCCCTATAACATTTTCCATTTCTTTATGATTATTAAAAGTGATCATTCTGAATTTATCCGTATAATCTTTTTCTCTTGAAGAATAAGCGGCTTTATAAACATCAGCATAAATACCTGAACATTTTTTTAATAGAGATTTCCAATCGGAAGCATTCATCTTAAGAATATTGATTTTATCAAGTTTTTCCAGAACATAAAATGCATATCTTAACTTTTGTTTGGGGTATTGCTCCCAGAGTAAATTATATCTTTTATGTATTTCTTCCCATGAAGAAAGCTTATTATTCTTTATATCTTTTATTAATTTAGACAATTCTTCTTCTGGTATTAATTGTCCTCCAAGATTCCACCAGTTAAGATAAAGGTTTGACTCATAAGAGTCTCGAATTTTTTTTATGAGATCAGATAGTTTGTCTTCGGAAGTTATATTAAAATATGAAATTATATTATCTATGACAAAATAATAACACATTTGTTTATATGTTTTTATTGCGTTTAAAGGCTTTATTATTTTTACTTTTGTTTTTTTTGCCTGTGTATCATCAAAAACAGCAATTTCATCATCTTTTTTAGGAGAAAAATTGTTTTGACATTGTTTGTCCAAAAGCATTTCTAATCTATCAACGGCTTTTAAAATTTCCGATATCGTGTCCGGTGCCAAATAATCTATTTCTATATTTTGAATCTTTATTTTCCTTTTATCCCTTGCTGCGAATTTGGATATATTTCGGGCAATAGCATACATGTTATACATAAACCAATATGCAGGAGTAATAGTGATACAATTGTTTGCTTTGTCTAGAGACAATAGAGAAAACGGGTATTCGATATTTAATTCAAAATCATAATCGCCTTTTGAGACAAGGACAAAAGAGGCAAATTTTGAATTGTGTTTAAAGCTTGTACATAATCCAGGCCAGAAACCTCTTCCCGCAACGATCTCTCCGTCAGGAGTCCTTGAGTTGTGATTTGAGCCTATTGTTGCTCCTGCAGCGATGTTGGTCTGTCCAAGAATCGTTGCAGCAATTAAAAAAGAATTGTTATGATGTTGCTCATGAAAAGGGAAAATCAAATTGTTTAATAATTCACAGCATGACACCGTTGAGTTGTCGCCAAGTATTGAATTAATCAATCTTGCTCCGTATTTTAACTGAGTATTTCTACCAGTAATAAATCTTACAGCCTTGCTGCCGTAAAAGATTTTACTGCCATACCCTATGATTCCATTGACCAACTCAACACCTTCGCCTATTTGAGTAGCCTCTTCCCTGGAAGAGAGTATTGTTAAATTTTTTAATTTATTGGCTCCTTTTATATACGCATTTTCACCAACTTTAACATCCTTAATTATCAATGAATTCTTTATGATGGAATTTTTCCCTATTACTCCATAATTACTTTTTTTATTGTTATAAGAGCTTTCGGTGATGTTTTTCAGTTTTGCCATTAATTCTTCATCGTCTCTGAATTTTGACCAGAGGTAAGCATCTGCTGTTATCATTGATTCAAAAGGCAGAATCTTTCGTCCTTCATTTTCGTTGCAAACTTCAAGCCATATCCTTAAGGATTCGTTTTCTCCTTCTTTCAAAATACCGTTGCCGAATTTTGCATGATCTGTAGTGATCATTTCTTTTATATTAAATAAAATGCATTCATCTTCAATAATATAATGCGACAGATATGATACGTTTCTTATAACAACATCGTTGCCTATGTGAGAAGAAATAATAGTTGAATTTGTTATGCCTACAGGAAGTTTTAATTCATGATATTCGAGATAATTTGATGTTGTTTTCCCTATGGAAATAAATCCGTAGAATTCTGAATTTTTTATTAACTCTGGATTAAACGGATCGGTTACAAGCACATTGTTCCAATTTTCCGAATAATTGTTATTCTTAATTAATATATTTATTTCATCGGTGTCTAAATTTCTGTAATTGGATTTTTTTAATTCTTCTTTTGTTAATGAAGAAATAAAATTCTTTGATAAATTTTCAAGCGGTTGTTTTTTTATATCCGGCATAGTTTGTCCTTAAGGAATAAAAGATTTGTCAAAAAAATTTTTAATGTATGAATTTAATAGCATAGATTTATTATATTGTAAAATTAAAAAAATTTATATTTAGTTTGATTTTTACGATAATTAATATTATTTTTTATAAAAAATACAGGTCAATTTTTACTGTTTTCAGGAAAAATATATGGCTTTTAATAGTAAAAATCGAATTAATGAGTTAAAAGAGAGATTGTCAACTATAATTTTGCCTGATTCCATTGATTTTAATAAATTATATGAAGAAATTTTATCTTTTTTTTCAGAGGACATGAATGATTTTATTATAAGAAGATATACTGAACTTAAAAAAGAAGGTTTTAAGATTAAAGAAATTTATTCGCTTATTTCTAAGGAAGTAACGGAAAATTTATTTAGAGGAAAACAATTGTCGGAAAGACAAATCAAAAGAATTATTTACAAGGAGTGATCATAAATGTGTGGAATAATAGGGTATGTCGGAGAAAGGGATTGTCTTCCAATATTAATTGAAGGATTAAAAAGAGTTGAGTACAGGGGATACGACTCAGCAGGGGTTTCAGTGTTATCCCGTAATCACTTGAAAACATATAAAAAAGCAGGTAAAATTTCTTTACTTGAATCAGTATTGCCTGATAGTTTAAAGGCAAAGATCGGCATTGCTCATACAAGATGGGCTACTCATGGAGCTCCGACAGATAACAATGCCCATCCTCATATCAGTCAGAATGGCAAGTTTGCAATTGTTCATAACGGTATTGTTGAGAATTATCAGGTACTTAAAAAGAAATTAGAAGCCGAAGGCTTTGAATTCAAAACCGAGACCGATTCTGAAGTCATTGCAATGCTTATTGAAAAATTTTATAATGGCAATTTTGAGGACGCCTTTCACAAGGCTTTATTTCAGCTTGAAGGAGCATACGGAATAGTCGCTCTTTGTGAAAATGAACCTGAATATTTAATGACTGCAAGAAAAGGAAGTCCCCTCATTATAGGAATTGGACAGAACGAAAGTTTCATAGCAAGCGACGCCAATGCCTTTCTTGGACATACGAAGCAGGTTGTTTATCTTGAAGATTATGAAATTGCAAGAGTGGAAAAAAAGAAATTCGTTGCCCGTGATTTCAGATTGAGCGAAATATCCAAAAGTGTAGATACCGTTGATATGGAAGTTTCCAGAATGGACAAGGGAAATTATGAGCATTTTATGATAAAGGAAATATTCGAACAACCAGAAAGCATTAAAAGGGCTTTTGCAGGAAGATTGCTAGAAAACATTGGGACAGCAAGGCTTGGTGGATTAAATTTATCAAAAAAAGAATTATTTGAAATTTCCAATGTAAATATCATTGCCTGTGGGACAAGCTATCATGCAGGTCTTGTAGGAGCTTATGTTATAGAAGACTTTTCCAGAATTACTACGAAAGTAGAGATATCATCGGAATTCAGGTATAAAAATCCAATCGTTGAGAAAGGATCAATATACTTTGCAATAAGTCAGTCTGGTGAAACTATAGACACTTTATTTGCTATGAGGGAAGTCCAGAGAAAGGGTGCCAAAGTGCTTGGTATTTGCAATGTAGTTGGTAGCACTATACCACGAGAAAGCGACGGTGGTGTTTATGTACATTCTGGATTGGAGGTTGCTGTAGCATCCACCAAGGCTTTTACTTCACAATTAACAGTACTGTATCTTTATGCAATACTTATGGGAAGAATGAGAGATATGAGCCTTCAAAGAGGTATAGAATTAATTAATGAAATTAATATGATTCCCCAAAAAGTACAGAAAATTCTTGATAATTCAAAAATTATAGAAAACATCGCTGAAAAATATTATAATATGGATAATTTTTTATTTCTTGGCAGAGGTATAAGTTATCCGGTTGCCCTTGAAGGAGCATTAAAATTAAAGGAGATAAGCTATCGACATGCAGAAGGAATCGCTGCTGGTGAGATAAAGCATGGCCCCATTGCACTTGTTGATAATAATACGCCGGTAATTTTTATAATCCCTAAAGATAATGTATATGAAAAAACATTATCAAATATTGAAGAGATTAAAGCACGTGGTGGTAAGACAATTGCAATATGCCATGAAGGGGATAAAAAAGTCAAAGATTTAGTTGATGATGTTATTGAAATCCCTGTAAGTGACCCGGCAATGTCTCCTCTATTGAGCATTATACCTTTACAGCTTTTTGCCTATTATGTTGCTAAAAAGCTTGGCTGTGATATTGATCAGCCGAGAAATCTTGCTAAATCGGTGACAGTAGAATGAAAATTGCTAAAATATTTACCGTTATCGGAAGAGTACAGGGTGTTGGCTATAGATATTATACTCAATATGCGGCAAATAGGATAGGCTGTTACGGGTATGTAAAAAACCTTTATAATGGTAACGTTGAAGTGTATGCAATCGGGACTAAAGAACAATTGGCTAAATTAAAAGAATTGTTGTATAAGGGACCATCGTTTTCAAGAGTGGAGAATATTATCGAAGAGGATCGAAGTGTCGATCCTGGTTATTTAAGTTTTGAGATCACTTATTGATAAAGAGCATGATAAAGAAAATATTATTAATCATTGTTACTATTTTTTATATAACCTGTGTGTATTCAGAAAATATGAAATATCCTTTTATATATATTCCCGGAATGTTTGATAACGGGGATATGATCACTGCGGAGTCATTGATGGTTAAAAATATCAATGACAAAGGAGGTTTCTATGATGTCAATTACTTTAAGGATTCAAAGTATACCTATAATAAAGAAGGCTTTGTATGCTCATCAAATATCGTGGGAGCCAAATACAACAGATTAATCGTTGCCAATCTTATAGCTGATTACAGGACTAACATCTCGATATTCCTTATGTCAGACAGATTTTTTTCATTGATGCAGGGAAGAGCCCCCAAGAATAAGAATTACAATGCATTGATAAACTACAAAGGCAATGATTATTCTGGTACAGTCACTAGGGATAACAAGACGATTTATTTTAAGGGAATTATCGAAGAAACATGGGCGAAATACGGCAAAAGAGTCTACTATAAATTTGATAGAAATAATTATAGAGTAGTTTTAAGCCCGGATAATAACACAACGGATTTTTATATAAACGATGACGGCTATTTTGATAAACCGGAAGATATTAAATTCAATTTTATTGTTCATTCTTCGGGAGGACTTGCAATAAGAAGATATATACAGATGTGTCTGGATGAAAATCTTCCCGTGAATGTGAATTCCATTATAAATTTGTCTGTGCCTCAAAGAGGAGCCAGGATGCTCTTTGCGCTTAAAAACGGTTTCCCTGCAATGATCAATGACACAATGAATAAATTTTATGAAAACATGGATACTGGGTTTATAGAAGTAGCTGATGCTGACGGCAATCCAGTTAAATTTACTTACAAGGAACTTGAGGAGAAAACCAGGGTTAACATGATGCATGGCGACGGATTGTGCGCAAAGGCAATGAGGAAAATTATCGGTGATTATATCTTATATTTTATTCCCTTCGACGGGAGGAAAGATGTGCTGGGCAATGATCCTGCATTATGGGATTTAAATCCAAAGCACAGATTTATTAAAATTCTTAATAAAGCGGCTATTCCTGAAGATATTAGCATTTATAATTATAAGGTAAAAAGAGCATATTCTGGATTTTTTTATAATTTGAGCAGATATTTAAAACTCGAAGAAAACGATGGAGTCGTGGATTACAGGGATACTGATTTAACCCATATCCCGGGAAGTGATAAACTTGTAATGAAGGATATTATCGTAGATAAAGCAAATCATATTCCTTTTCCCTATATTAAACCTATATATGAACTAAAGCAGACCATTGCTGAAAATTACGGATTCCTGAAAATTTTATTGAAAAAAAAGGGGAAATCAAAAGAAGAGAATATTACAGTTATTCTTGCTTTGATGAAAGCAATTATGCAGGAGATGGACTTTGACCTTGACTATTTCTTAAAGAATGAGGATTATTCGGTTATTGATTATTTTGCAGAACACCCCGTTTTAATCAATTAAGATTATTCATACTCCCTGATTATTTTATCTATCAAGCCATCGATTTTATTATCAACTTTTTGCCATGTAGGATTGTTTTTATACCAGCTTATGATTCCCTTTACGCCTTCCTCGAATTTTATAACAGGGTTGAATTCTGGCACAAGGGTTTTTATCTTTGTATTATCAAAAATAACCGAATGAGCCTTGTCTCCAAGTAAATTTGCTCCCATATCTTTATCGAATTTTGCAATAAAATCCGAAGCGATATGTACATATTTTAACTCAACTCCAAGCTCTTTTGCCAGAAGTGAATAAATTTGATTCCATGTCAGTAGCTCATCGGATGTGATATGGAATGCTTCACCGATTGCTTTTTCCTTGCCGAAAAGCCCTATGAAACCTACTGCAAAATCCGTATTGTGCGTCATTACCCATAGAGATGTACCGTCGCCGTGTATTATTATTTTTTTACCTTTTATCATTCTGTCTAAAACAGTGTATCCCCAGTCTGTGGGTATCAATGTATTATCATAGGTATGGGAAGGCCTTACAATTGTTGCAGGAAACCCATCGGTTTTGTAAGCATCCAGTAAGATCTTTTCACATTCGGCTTTATCCCTTGAGTACTGCCAGTATGGATTAATTAATGGGGTTTCCTCTGTTATCGGAAGTTTTATAATCGGTTTTTGGTAAGCCGATGCGGAGCTTATAAAAATAAACTGCTTAATCTTGTTTTTGAATAATTCGATATCAGCCCTGATGTGATTGGGAGTGAAACATATCCAGTCGACAACGACATCAAAAGTGTGATCTTTCAATAATTGCTCGGCTTCCTTTATATTTCTTATGTCCCCGATAATGTTTTTTACGCCTATTGCTTTTCGGTGACTCTGTCCCCTGTTAAAATGATATAGCTCAATGCCCTTTTTTACCGCTAGTTCCGTGCATGCAGAGCTTATTATACCTGTCCCGCCTATAAATAATACTTTCATATATTACCCTCGTATTAATAGATATAAAAACACCTTAAAATTTATGATTTTAAAAAATATTCATAAGCCGATAAAGCTGCCTTAGCGCCTTCACCGGCTGCTATTATTATCTGTTTTTGCTTGACATTTGTAACATCACCGGCTGCGAATATTCCATTTATATTTGTATGGCATTGTGAATCTATGATTATTTCTCTATTACTGTTAAGATCTAATAAACCTTTCACAAAATCTGTATTGGGGACAAGTCCGATTTCTACAAACACACCATCTACTTGCTTATTTACAGGATCATTGCTATTATTTAATGATATATCAATCGATTTAACTTGTACATCACCAAGAATTCTATTAATTTTTGCATTCATTATGATTTCGATGTTTTTAAATTCATTAAGTTTGTCTATGAGTATTTTATCAGCAGTCAAAACGCCGCTTCTCTGTAGTACAGTTACATGATTTGCTATTTTTGCAAGATCGATTGCGGCTTCGATACCAGAGTTTCCTCCGCCAACCACAGCAACATTTTTGTTTTTATATAGTGGTGCATCACAAATAGCACAAAACGCTACACCTTTACCGATAAATTCTTTTTCTCCGGGGATGTTCAGCTTTCTGGGAGATTTTCCCGTAGCAATTATAACAGCCTTTGATCTGTATATTTTGTTATTGGAAAGCCTGATATATTTTATATTATCTTCAACTGATAATCCGATAGCTCTGACCCCTTCTATATAATCCAACTCAAATTGCTTTATCTGATCTCTAAATTTTCCGACGAGTTCCATGCCTTCGATGTAGCGGTATCCTGTATAATTTTCAATTGATGAAGTCTCAGCAACCTGTCCTCCAAGCTGTTCGACGATCAAAGCAGTCTTAATGCCTTTACGCATACAATAGACGCTGGCCGTTAAACCTGCTGGTCCACCGCCTATTATTATAATTTCATAAAGGGAATCTTCATTGATATTTTTTAGTTTGTTTTCAGTGTCAAAACCAGAAAGATTTAATTTAAAATCCATAAATTATTAACCTTATTATTATACTATTAAAGTTATAGATTAAAAACAAGTGTTTTTTTATTAATGAGGGAAATAAATAAAACTACTTCTTATTATACAGCTCATACTCGAGCGGGAATGGCTCTAATGCACGAGGCAGCAAACCGTTTACCCATGCAAGAAACAAACCGTAGTTTGTTGCGTGAATACCAAGTTGCTTCAAAATATTCAATCTGTTTAATATTTTATTTCTTGTTGCCATACATCCTGCACAGTTAATAACCATAAAATATTCTTTTAATTTTTCATCTTCCGGAATTTCACGAGCAAAATCAAACTCAGCCTTGGGTTGTACAAGCTGCCTGAAGAGCCTCGGGATTTTTACCGTACCGATGTCATCCGCTTGCCTGTGATGAGAGCAGGATTCCAGTACAAGTATCTTTGAATTTTCAGGAGTATTTTTTAATTGCTTTATCCCTTCAATGTAAAGTTTTAAATCGCCTTTTTTTCGAGCAAATAAAATTGAGAATGATGTAAGCAATTGATTTTCAGGAATGTCAGCGGCTACCTTACTAAATACTTGACTATCTGTTATAACAAGCTTTGGCTTTATTTTTATATTATCATAAAAATACTTAAGTTCTCTCTCCTTAATGACAAGGCTTGCACAGTCTTTGTCATTAAGGTCTCTGATTGTTTCTACTTGAGGAAGTATAAGTCTACCCTTAGGTGCAGCTAGATCGATGGGAGTCACAAGAATCACAAGATCATTTTCATTAACAAGCCCTTCGCATGGAGTAATCTCAAAATCAAGGTATCTTTTGAATGATATTAAAGCCTCTTTTAATTCTCTAAGCCCGGTCCTATTAATATTGTCAATGACAATTGTTGTATAATTTTTAAGCTCGTCAAGTTTAGATTTGTCAGGTTTTTTGTCGCCAAATGTCAAAGCAATTACAAATTTTTTGCCGGATTTTCCTATTTTATTAAGGAAATCCTTTTCGGTTTCTGTGAGTTTTTCATTTATTTTTGTTGTAAAAATAATTATGTCGGAGTTTTCTATTCTTTCAAAAGTTTTTTTTATTCTCAATTCCCCGAGACCACCAATATCATCAAAACCAGCTGTATCGGTTACGGCAACCGGACCAAGCCCAATTAGTTCAAATGTCCGTGTTACAGGGTCAGTGGTAGTGCCCGGATTGTCGGACACTATTGCAACTTGTTTTTCAAATAGGTTGTTCATAAGTGATGACTTGCCAGAGTTACGCACTCCGAACAAGACAATCCTTATCTGTTCGGCTAATGGTGTATCAATCATTAGTATTCTCCCTTAAAAAGCTCGTTGCATGTATTGGGTTAAAATATCTGTCAAGAGCCATATCATCAAGACCCGTATGCGCCTTTATTATGGACTTAAGATTGTCTAATGACTCGATTTTTGAGCCTTCCATTATCTTATAAATTTCCTTGACTTTGTTATATCCAATAACCGGTATCAGCGTGTTTAACAGCACATGAGAATCTACAAGATTTTGTTCAATGTTATTTATATTTGGTTCGATCAAGGTAAGAAATTTATTAATAAAAGCATCTATTGCATTCAGTATATCGCAATGTATATTAATAAAACACTCGGTAATAAATGGCAGATAGGCATTTAGTTGGAGCTGTCCATTTTGGGAATAACTAAGAATTTTAGCTGCTTCACCCTGTATATTGATGGCTAGCCCTCTAACATATTCTAGTATAACAGGGTTTGTCTTTGCAGCCATTATAGATGATCCGTACTGAAGATTTGGCTGATTTATCTCATTTATAAATGATGATGTGTACAAAAGTAAATCTCCAGTGATTTTGAATAAATTCTGTGCAATAATACAGTAAGCTCCAGATAACTCAACAAATTTATCGAGATTGGATATCTCATCGGGAAGATTCTGGCTCCGGCATAAAGGAAGTCCAGTGATTTCTCTTAATTTTTTTTCAACGATGAATACATAAGGGCTTGGAGCAAAAAAACATGTGCCTATAGCCGTGCCTCCAAGGGCAATAGTCCTTATTCTCTCCTTAAGTTTATTTAAACGCCATCTGTCCCTTTCGATACATCCAGCCCATGACCCAAAAACTTGACCTAATGTTATAGGGAGGGCATTTTGCATTTCTGTTCTTCCTGCCATAAGTATGCCAGAATATTCATCTTCTTTTTTAATTAGGGTTTCCTGCAGGAGTATTATTTTATATTCAATATCCTGAAGATGTCTGTAAGCCATAACAGTCAAAGCAGTTGGATACACATCGTTTGTTGACTGGTATAAATTTACATCTTCAATCGGATCGATCTTAACATCTTTACCGTATTGATCCTTATATATTTCCTTAGCGATGTTTGATATAACCTCATTAAAATTCATATTTACGCTTGTTCCTGCACCGCCTTGCTTTAACGGCAAAACAAACTGACTGTCATATTCTCCGTTAATTATTTTATCGATTGCCTGTATTATAGTCTGGTAAATCTCATCATCAAATTTTTTTGAATAATCCTGTATCGCCATTATGCAGGATTTTTTTACTTCGGCAAAAGATTTGATAAAAAGCCTGTCAAGCTTTGAAGAACCAAAATTTTTCATCGCTTTGCTAGTTTCATCACCATAGTATAATTTATCCTGCATGTCTTTTCTCCCATGACTTTGAGTTACCCCTCTCCATTGTAAGATATTTATCTATGCTTTTGATTTTTGACCCTATGCAATTTAAACATTTCAAGCCGTCTTCATCAAGACAAATTTTATCCGGATACAAAAGGTAATCCTTTTTAAAATCGGTTGGGGTAATATTTACCATTATAACATTTGCGCCAGCCTTTAACGCTTTCTCTCTCCCCTTCTTGTCTATTGTGCCTGTAGCCGTGGTTGCAGGGATATTGCTCTCAGGCAAGAGCATTCTGACAAGAGCGGTAGCGCGCAGGGTAAGGGCAAGACTTTCTTTTTTTGATTCTCTTAAGGGAGTGTCAGGATGAGGGATAAACGGTCCCAAGCCGATCATATCAAGCTCGAGTTTTTTACATAAAAGAGCATTGTTTATTCTAATATCTTCGGTCTCTCCAGGAAGCCCCACCATAAAACCAGAACCCACTTCGTATCCTAGATCTTTTAAGTCATAGAGAGCCTTAAGTCTTCTTTCCAATGAAATACCATTGCGAAGATATTGATGAAGGTCTTTATCGGAGGTTTCAAACCTTATAAGATATCTGTTTGCTCCGGCTTTTTTTAATTCCTTATATTGATCTCTAGAGAAAATACCACAGCTTAAAGTGATAGCAGCTTCGCCATTTGTTTTTTCTACTATAGTACTGACAATTGTTGCTAATTTTTTAATGCTGTAATAACCATCCTCACCGCTCTGAAGTACAAAAGTCTTAAAACCTCTATTAAACCCTTGAAGCACTATGTTTAAAATTTCATCGGTATCAAGTCTATACCTGTGCACTTTGTCATTGGATTTCCTAATCCCGCAGTAGAGACAATCCCTATTACAGTAATTTGAGAATTCCACAAGACCACGGACATAAACTTTGTCCCCATAATTATGCCTGCAAATTTTATCAGCGATTTTCATTAATTCTTCAAGATCGGTATTTTTATAAAGATCTATTATTTTTTTTACAGAATCATCCATAATTATAAATACAAATCCCTTTCACCTGCTTCTATTTTTGCGATTGTGCTTTCCGTTTTCTCTTTTAACTTTACATTTTCTATTTCATCGATCATCTTTTTTACAAGCCTCTGTCCCTTAATCTTGACTTCTTCAGATGCATAATCCATCAGATATTCATAAAAAGTGAATAAGCCGTTTGGCATGCAGTACTGCTGGATTAAACCCGGCTTTGCAAGATCCATAAAATCCTGTCCAACTCTCCCTTTGCGATAGCATCCAGTGCAAAATGATGGTATATGCTCCATATCTATAAGGCTGGAAATAACCTCATCAAGTGACCTGTGATCGCCAAGAGAAAATTGGCTGCCGTTATCCTCGCTGGCATTAACTTCATGGGAATAAGACCCGGGATTGGTTCTTGATCCTGCAGAAATCTGGCTTACGCCGTATTTAAATAATTCGTCACGCAATGCACTGGTTTCTCTGGTAGTTAAGATTATGCCGGTATATGGCAGAGCAATCCTTATAATTGCAATTATTTTTTTAAAATCATCATCGCTTACAGGATAAGGGATTTTTTTTGCCAGAGGAGCACCTAAAGCAGGCTGAATCCTCGGTACACTTACCGTGTGCGGTCCGCATCCGAATTTTTTTTCAAGATGGGCGGCATGCTCCATAATACCAAGTACATCGTATTTATAATCCGCCAGACCGAATAACACACCGATACCAACATCATCTATGCCTCCTTCCATGGCTCTATCCATTACAGTAAGTCTGTATTCATAATCCGCCTTAGGTCCTGGAGGATGATACTTTTTATAAAGATCAGAATTATAAGTCTCCTGGAAACATACATAGGTGCCTATCTTTTCTTTTTTTAGTAGTGTAAATTCTTCAACTTCAAGAGGTGCAATTTCTACATTTATCCTTCTTATATAAGCACCATTGACATTACATTTATAAGCGGTACGTATAGAATTGCAAAAGTATTCAAACGGATTCTCAGCGTCCTCACCGCAGAGCATGAGAAGTCGCTTGTGTCCCTCTTTTAAAAGAGATTCGACTTCAAGCTTTATTTCATCCTGACTTAAAATTACTCTTTTTAAATACTTGTTGTCCCTGCGAAAAGCACAATAAAGACAATTGTTGCTGCATATATTGCCTATATACAAAGGAGCAAAAAGTACAAGTCTTTTACCGTAGATTTTATGTTTTATTATATCCGCTGTCTTTAATAGTTTGCCTATTTCTTCGTTATCATTAATCTGCAAGAGCTTTGCTACTTCAATTAATGAAAGACCTTTTAATTTAAGAGCTTTATTGAGTATTTCATCAAGCTCTTCGTGTTTGGGTTTTGGAATAACCGATAACTCTTTTAATTTTTCGTGTTCAATGAATTGTATTTTCATCATGAATCTCCTCTTTATGCTTGGCAAGCATTGATTTTACCTGTACGCCATTTAGCTTACCGATCTTGCCTGTTAAGGCTCCGATCGTATCTGTGTCGCCTTCGACAATAAGTGAAATAACACTGATCTTTCTGTCTTTCAAGGGCAACCCCAGGCGTCCGAGTATAATTTCTGAATATTCACTTAGAAGAGAATTCAATTGAGAAACACTATTTTTATTAAAGACAATAATTGCAATAGACCCTATCCTCTTCTCCATCAGTAATTACCTCTGAATCAGATATTATTTTTTTTGAAACCTTAAAATCGGGAAAAGTCCGATTTTTCAGTTATTTGATAAATTATTTATATAATAGATTGATGATTTTGTCAATCCATTTGATTGAGTTACCAGGAATTTCTCTTTTATCGGAGAGAAAATTTTGTAGCTGCCATTGGCACCAAGCATTCGATTGTATTAATAATACTACATTTTGTTTTTATCCCCTTTTAGTATTTGAGTTTGTTAAGGAGGGGATAAATCTGCAGAAAATCCTATTCAAAAACTGTTATCAAAGATTTTTACTTTTTTTGCATATGCTCCTATAATTTTTTCATATTTTCCATTATCTTTTATTTTATTAATTCCATTGGTTAATATTTTATCAATTTCACCGCCTTTGGTACCTTTTTTTATAGCAAATTTTAATTGAAAAGTATCATAATATAACCTTTTAATATTTTTATAATCACCTTTTTTTAATACCATATCTGTTGAACCTTGAGCGAATATATAACCATCAATTTTACCGATATCAACCTTTTTTAAACTTCCTTCAATATTTGTTGAAGGATAACACTCAAAATCAAAAAGATTTATATGGGCTATTTCTGTTTCTATATAATATTTTTTTGGGTTCCCTTTTTTTAGTTCATCAATATTAATATTTTTATTTGTATATAAAACAAAAACCATTTCTAAAATAGTGGATGTTGATAAATCATACTTTAAATTATTTTGCTTTATTTGGCTTTTTGGTGAAATCAATGGTCCACATATATCAACTAAATTATTTTCAATAAGATAACCTAATCTACTAAATGGGACAATTTCAATATTAAATGTATTATTTGTTTCTTCGGCAATTGCTTTTAATAAATTTGAATACATGTCTGCAACTGGTAATTGAGAGACTACTACTTTATATTCGTTTGCCGAAAGCATTTTATAGTTTAAAAATAAAATGAAATAAATTAGTATAATTTTAATTATAACTCTCATAACTTACTTCTCCTCGTATAATAGATATATTAATCACTTCTAAAGTGAATAATTTAAATTAAA
>CAZHHK010000018.1:0-33504 GCA_964531405.1 uncultured Spirochaetales bacterium
AAAAATAATTTGGAAAAAGAGGCTTATTTATGGCAAACTTTCGGACAGTAATGATGAATATTATAAAAAAGTAAAGACATTTTTTCGATACGAGTTGAGTTGGTTGATTATGTAATGAAACATGGAATAAAACCAGCAGCCAGAAAGTTTAGTGGTACTGTAAAATAATAGTAAAAAAAAGAATAAATGAATTTAAAAAAAATAAAGAAAGGCAATTTTTTTATCTAAATAAAATTCTTGTATATTATTCTCTTTTGTAATATCATTTAAATAAAGGGTAATATCAGATTTTATTATTTAAAAATTTGTCTTTTGTTGTTAATTGTAAAAGTAATCTTTATAATATTTTGGTAGATTTAAAGGTTAAAACTATGAAAATAGCGTATATAGAAGATGAAGACTATTTAAGGGAAGATACAAAAAATTTCTTATTAATGAATAAGCTTGAAGTATTCGATTTCAAAGATTCGGTCGAGTTTTATGATTATATCAAGCAGTTTGATAACCTTCCGTTTGATCTATTTCTTGTTGATATCATGCTTCCCGGCATATCCGGTATTGAAATAATTAAAGATTTATCAGACAAACAGCTTATTAGCAACATACCTGTTCTTTTTATTTCAGCCATCAGTGATGAAGAAAAAATCATTGATGTATACAACAGTTCGAAATCCACCCTTGTTATTGATTATTTAACAAAACCCGTCAGCACACAGATGTTTTTTGTAAAAATCAATAATATGCTTAAATTGAAGAAATACCAGGATTCGCTGATTGAAGCTAAAAATGAAATATTGAAATACAATCTTGAGCTTGAGGAAATCATCAAGTATAAAGAGGCAATAAATGATTATCTAAAAGAGCGCCTTGTCAAACTCATAAACTCACAGGATAAATCAATGGTAAAAAAAATTGAAGATGTAAAAAACCTTTTACCAAATGTTGTAACCACGGATTTAAGTCTGTTAAAATTTGTCCATCTTATAATAACAAATTCTAAACGAATTATCGAAAATTCCGTATTGAATGAATCCGGTGATGAAGAAGAATTCTATAAAATAATTCCAAAAACAGTTGAGCTTCTTAAAACCGCCATAGTCGATATAGAGTTTTTAATTAGATCATTTATAAACATGGGTATACTTGATGAGAAAAAAATAAAAAATACCAATATTGAAAAAACGTCATTTTTTGAAATAATTTACAAACTTTATTCTCAAGGGTGCTTTTCAAAAGAATTATTAAACGCCTTTATTGAAAATGCAAGATTTGAAAATGATAAAAATACCATCGAATTGTTTTAATTTCTTTTAATATGAATAAATTTAATGCTTATTTATATCGCCATTTATTTGTTTTTTTAAACCACTCAACCTTATTAAATTAGCATTTAAATGAATTGTATTTTTATCTCAGATAGATTAATAATATAAAACACTTTAAAATATATATACGACAGGATAACTGTCAATTACGAATTTTATCAGGAGTTTTATAATGAAGATTGGAATTATTGTTCATTCAAAAACAGGCCATACTTACTCGGTTGCAGTAAGAATAAAAGAAAAATTAACATCAGTTGGGCATACTGCTGTAATTGAAAAATTAATACCAGTTAATGAAGTTCATCCGAGAGCTAAAAATATTCAACTTGAAAAAAATCCGGATTTAAGTAAATACGATGCATTAGTTTTTGGTGCACCTGTCTGGGCTTTTACGGTTTCTCCTGTCTTAAAATCATTTTTATTAGACCTATCAAGCCTACAGAATAAGAAAATAATTTGTTTTGTTACAATGGGTTTTCCATATTCATGGCTTGGCGGAGGCAATGCGATATCATGGTTTAAAAAAATCACCAACCTTAAAAACGGAGTTATTTGCGGTACATGGATAATCAACTGGTCAAATTCAAACCGCGAAAATAAAATTGCCGATATTGTTGAAAAATCAGCTGAATTATTGTAATTTATAAGTTAAGGATAAACTTCTATAATGACTTCAATAATTTATTATTTCTCGGGCACGGGCAATTCGCTCATTGTAGCAAAGGACATTGCAGAAAAAATCAATGCAAAATTAATCCCAATTCCGTCCTTAATGAGTAAAAAGAGAGTGATTATTAAAGAAAATAAAATCGGTATTGTTTTTCCTGTGTATCATTCCGGATTACCTAATATCATAAAAAAATTTGTTGATAAAATAAATGACCTGAATGGTAAATATATTTTTGGAATATCTACTTATGGAGGAAGTCCGGGAGTTGCATTTAAATATCTTAATAAAATTATAGAAACCAAAAATGGTAAACTTTCGTCTGGCTTCGGTGTAAGAATGCCTTACAATTATATTATCCCGTCTTTTTCATTTAAAAATTTTTCTTTTTCGATCAAACTAGGATATATGAATCAGGAAAAACAAAGAGGAATGTTTTTAGACTGGAGCAAAAAAATAGATTCAATCTGCGAACAAATCATTAATAATAAAATAGTTAAATTTAAAAATGATTCAACAATTTTAATTACTCTCGTAGATAAATTAAAATTAAGAGATACTCTGGGAAAACCGGTCTGGCTTAAAATGTCCGGATGCAAAGATAACAACAACCTTACGTTTTGGGAAAGTATCAAATTGATGGACCATGGATTTAAAGTAGATGAAAAATGCAACGGCTGCAGAATATGCGAAAAAATTTGTCCGGTTAATAACATCAGGTTTGTAGATAGAAAACCCATTTGGCTCCATAATTGTGAACAGTGTTTTGCTTGTCTGCAATGGTGTCCTCACGAAGCTATTCAATTTGGCAGAAATACAAAAGACTGTAAAAGGTATCATCATCCTGATGTTAATATTAATGATATGATATTTTAAATAGGTATTGTCAAAAGTTTTATAAAAGCTTATGAAAAACCACGAATAACACAAAGTTCACGAAGGAAAAGATTAGGAAATTTCATCATATTTAATTACTTTCTTTATGATTTTCGTGCGCTTTGTGGTAAAAATATGTACTGGGAGAGGTTTATAATTATTTTTTTAAATCATAATTAGTTTTTTACCGTATAGGGGCAGCAGTCTGCAATTTTGCCTTCCAATAAAAAGTCGTACAAAAAAATGCAAGCATAGTCTGTGATAATGATAAAAAAATCGGTATTCTTTAAAAAATGGGATTGCCGACATTATCGGTGATTATTATATTGAATTTAAAAAAATAAAATTGATAATTCATGACACATGATTATTGACACAATTTAACTATTTTAAAACAGTTGTCCCGACATTTTTGCCCGAGCATGCTTTTTCCAAATTTGACAGGTTGTTCATATTGAAAACCATTAATTTGAGGTTGTTTTTTTTCATCAATAATACACTGGTTAAATCCATGATACCAATATTTTTTTCAATCATTTCATCAAAAGTCAGTGTACTGTATAATTTTGCATCATTGTAAACATACGGATCTTTATCATAGATACCATCAACTTTTGTCATTTTGAAAACATAATCAGCTTTAATTTGCAAAGCCCTGATAACCGAAGTCGTATCTGTTGAAAAATAGGGATTACCCAGACCTCCGCAGAATACCACTGCTTTTTTATTCTTAAACGCATTTTCAGCAGCTTCACAGTCAAAAAGACCTGTTATACCTTCTATCTTGATACCTGATTGTATCACTGCATCAATTTTATTCGCTTTAAATCTTTCTACAAGCGCAAGCCCGTTTATCACTGTAGAAATCATCCCAATATTATCACCGAAGAGCCTGTCGTATCCTTTTATGTTGCCAGAAGCTCCCCTGAAAATATTACCACCTCCGACTACAAACCCAAGCTCTATCCCTTTATTAATTAATTTTGAAACAGACTTGCAGAAAGTATCGATAAACTCCCAGGAGAGAGTTGAATCACTTTTGCCTTTCAAAAATTCACCTGAGAGTTTAATTAAAAATCTTTTATTTTTCAATGTTAAATTCCAATCATATATCTTACAAAATCAACAATTTTGATGCTTGTATTTAATTCTTTAGAAACATCCTTTATTAATTTATCGATTGATATTTTGTCATCTTTAACATATTTCTGATCAAGAAGACATATTTCCTGAAAATGTTTGGCAAGCTTACCGTTAACGATATTTTCAACGATATTTGCAGGCTTCCCCGAACCTTCCATCTGTTTTAAAAATATTTGCTTTTGCTCTTCTCTCTCATTTGCGGGTATATCATCCTTGCTTATATAGTAAGGATTATTTGCTGTAATATGAAGACAAATATTATTCGCAAAATCTTTAAATTTATCATTGTTTTTGATTGAAATATCGCCGCATTCAAAAAGTACGACAACACCGATTCTATTGGTGCCATGTATATAAGTTGAAACACATTGTTTGTCTGAAATATTTATTACTTTTGCATTCTTAAACTCTATGTTTTCTTTAATAACGGAAACTACATCCTGAATAATGCTGTCATAAGCTTTTATATCGGCATTCCCGCTAGCAAGCATTTTATCCAGTATTTCGTCCTTTGCTTTTACAAACATTTCATTTTTAGAAACAAAATCCGTCTCACATCCGATTTGAATGATTACGACTCTTTTATCGTTTGACTTAATGAAAACTCCTCCTTCCTTTGTTTCTTTGTCGCTTCTTTTTTTTGCATCGGCAAGACCTTTTTCCTTCAAATATTTTAAAGCTTCATCGTAATTTCCATTGGATTTTTCCAATGCATTCTTGCAATCCATCATGCCAGCTTTTGTAAAATCTCTTAATTTTTTTACATCATCCATTGATACTGCCATATTTTCCTCCTGTTGTAGCATTATTCTTTACTTAAACTTTCGCTGTCATATATCACTTCGCCATCATCCTCAACAGCTTCATCATTTAATTCTTCATCTTTATTAATAACGTTGTCACCAACCAACTCATCAATCTTAATAGCTTCTTCACCTTCTTCTGCGATAATCGAGGTGCCAGCTTCATTGTTTGCATCGATACATGCATTTGATATTATAGAGCAAAATAAATCGATAGCTCTAATCGCATCATCATTACCTGGTATAGGGTAATCAACTTCATCAGGATTACAGTTTGTATCAACAACAGCAACAATAGGAATTTTTAATTTTCGTGCTTCTGAAACAGCTATAGCTTCTTTTTTTGAATCAATGATAAAAATGATTCCTGGCAAATTATCCATGTTTTTAATACCGCCAAGATTTTCTTCAAGCTTCTTTTTTTCTTTTAAAAGCATTATTTTTTCTTTTTTGACCAAAGAATCAAACGTACCATCGACTTCCATTTTTTCAATTTTTTTGAGTCTGATTATTGATTTTTTGATCGTTGCATAATTTGTTAGCATTCCTCCCAACCATCTGTTATTGACATAAAATTGTCCACATTTCTCTGCTTCTCTTTTTATTGCTGCTCTTGCTTGTTTTTTTGTGCCAACAAATAAAACTGACTTATTTTCCAGTACTGCTTTTCTCACAGCATCATATGCTTTTTTGATTTCAACGATTGTTTTTTGTAAATCTATGATGTGTATGCCGTTTCTCTGTGAAAAAATATATCTGGACATTCTAGGATCCCATCTTCTCGTCTGATGACCAAAATGCACTCCTGATTCAAGCAGACTTTTCATTGTAACTACTGACAACTTGTCCTCCTAAATAAAATTTTAATTTTTTGTTAATCCCTGTTTTAAATCGGGATTAATATTTTTAACCGCAATTTATACATTCTAAAAATTAAATTATAGAATAATGAAAAAGCGATAGATAACAGATTTAGCAATAATTTTTATTACTTAAATAAAAAAAGATCACCATAAAAAATTAAAATTGATGCTTTTTAACATTTTATATAAAACATCAACTGGCAATCCAACGATATTTGAATATGAGCCCTGTATTTTTTTTGCAAACAAGCTAAAAAGGCTCTGTATCGCGTAGCCGCCAGCATAACCCGCCCAGAGATTATTGTCAAGATAATATTTAATGAATTTTTCATCGAATTTAACAAAAGTAACCTTTGATATACTTGATTTTACCATTTTAAATGATTTCAAACTATTCACAAGCGATATTCCAGAAATAACTTTATGAGTTTTATTAGACAAAAGTCGTATAAATTTATCAGCCTCGGCTCTGTCCCCTGGTTTACCCAGTATTTGATTTTTGTATACAACAATTGTATCTACACCAAGTACATATTTATCATAATAATCGTTTTTTAAAGCTACAGACTGTGCTTTGCCTAATGAGAGTATTTCGGCGAGTTTAACAGGATTTTTTTCATTTACAGAATTCTCATCAAAATTATGATTAACGGTTTCAAATTTTATCCTGCATTCTGTGAGCAATTCAACTCTTCTGGGCGAACTTGAGGCTAGTATCAATTTATCTGTCATATTATCCAATAATCTATTAAAATTAGCATTTTTAAATCAGATTAAGGACTGCGGTTGAGCATTCCTTTTAATAACTTCCTAAATAATCAAAAAATTTACAAGCTTTTTCGAGTTTATCCAATAGTTTTTTATTTTTAATTGGATCCTTTGAGTTTTCAAATTCAACAATAAATATGTATTCCCATTTTTTAATCTTGGAAGGGCGAGACTCTATTCGAGTCATATTAATTCTATTTTTTTTAATTATTTTTAGTATGTTAAACAGGCTCCCAGATTTATTAGGGACACTAAAAATTATCATCGATTTCGTTCTTAATTTTTCATAAATATTTTTAGAGATAACAAAAAATTTTGTTTCATTGTGCTTATAATCATTAATGTTCTCTTCGAGCACATTAAGATTATATTCTGTAGCACATAATTTAGGACCGATACTAGCGGATTCATCATCCTTGCTTGCCAAAATTGCCGCTTTGGAATTAGAATTTGTCTCTATGTATTCTGCTTTAGGGAAATTCTCAAAAATATATCTTGTACATTGATAGTAAGACTGAGGATGAGTATATATTCTTTTAATTTTATCTTTAGTCGTTTTTGACAAAAGATTCTGTTTTATTTCTATAGTGATTTCATCATATATCTTTAAATCGGTCTGTATAAATAAATCAAGAGTATCTGTAATAGCACCGCCGATTGAATTCTCCGCAGGCACGACCCCATAATCAGCATCCCCGTGTATTACTTTTTTAAAAACATCCTCTATTTTATCTACTGGAATAAAATTATTCTTATGATTAAAATATTTCAAGCTTGCTTCATGGCAAAATGTAGCCTTAGGACCAAGATACGCTATGTTTAAGTTTTCCATTTTTAAGCCTTATTTATTTTTTAAATTCATAATATAATAAAGTGCCATCTCATAAGACTGCAAACCAAATCCACATATCTGCCCAATACAAACAGGCGCAATAACACTTTTATGTCGAAATTCTTCTCTTTTATGAATGTTTGAAATATGAACCTCAATTACCTTGGCATTCACACTCGTAATAGCATCCCTTAAAGCGATCGAAGTATGAGTATATGCACCCGGATTGAATATTATATATTCAATTTTTTTTTCACCAGCAAGCTGAATAAAATTAATTAGCTCTCCTTCAATATTAGATTGAAAAGCTATAATCTCATTTGAATTACCTGCTTTTTCAACAAGCCTGTTATAAATATCATCGAGAGTAAAACTACCGTAGATAGAGGGCTCTCTTTTACCAAGAAGATTTAAATTCGGACCATTTAACAGACCTATATTCATATTATTTCCTTGAAGAAATTTAGGATTATTATAAAATAATTTCTAATTTTAAGCTAGTTATTATTTTTATTTTTGATTTCAATCTTCAAAGTATGGGGATAAAATTTATAAAGTTATTGAAGATTATTTCTCTTTATCTTTTAAAAGTTTTCCCAGATCTTTTAATGTATCAGGCGTAATCTTACTTGCCTGAATGTTTGCAGCCTGTATTTCATCGTACAATTCTTTTCGGTAAACTTTGACATTTTTTGGAGCCTGAATACCAAGTTTAATATGATCGCCTTTTATACTAACAACCGTTATCTCAACATCTTCGCCTATCATTATTGATTGATTTTCTTTTCTTGAAAGTATCAGCATTAGGGTTCCTTTTTTTCAAATAATGGATGTTTTACAGAATAATCGCGCTGGTTTATTATCTGCAATGCTTTGCGAGTTTTTTTGTTAATTAAGATCGGACCTAGTAAGTTTACCGTTATATCTTCCGGTTTATCATAGATTGTGACTATTGAAAAAACCAATGTGTCCTTATCATCATTTATCCCCAGCTCTTCTACATCTTTAGGATCCACGTCAAGCACATAATCATTTTTAGCAAATAATGGATCGATTAAAACAAAAGCTATTTCAGGGACATTTTCAGCCTGGAGCCAAAAAAAAGGACTGTCCTTTTCAGAATCTAAGAGAAAATAGGTATTTATATCTTCAAAACCAAATAAACCTTTTTCAAAAGTGATTCTCTGCAATTCCGAGACTTCAATTTCACCGAATGCTTTTGTTTTTAGCAACATTTAAAAAACTCCTTGCTATCTTAAAAAATCCATTAAAGAGGTCTGCGATATTCTTGCAAGACTTGATAATGCTACTTTATGAGCGAAATTAAGCATGCTTAAATTTGTTAATGCCTCTGCAACATCCGTATCTTCCAATTTAGCCAAGCTTTCTGTATAAGCTTCTTTGTCCTTTGTAAATCTTTCCTGCAAATATGTCAATCTATTTGATAAAGCTCCAGACTCTGCTGTATGAAACATCAAGTTGCTTATGGTATAATCTATAGCTCCAAGATATCTGCCCCCTATATCTTCCATATTATTTGAAAGCATTGAATTTCGTAATCCGATTAATGTATCAAAAATAGATCCACCAAATACCGTAGCGGTATTATTATAATTGTCTGGACCTGACGGGAAACCTCTTTCCAAAATACCTAGATCCTGCAATAGAGTACCGCCTTCCAGATCGGTTAGCTCCAATTTATGAGGCTTTGTTGATTTTAATATCAATCCACCCGATACAATATCAACGCTGGCATTTACGGCAGCGGCAGATTTGTTTATCTTATCCATGATTGCATAGATATTATCACCCTGATTAAAATCAAGTCTTACTCCATCTATGCTAATGCTCATATCCCTTGTGAGTCTAAAATTTGCTGTATTAACTTGAGAATATATTTGAAAATTTTCTCCCCAGAATATTTCACCACCGGGCATTGCTGATGTTATATACTCATTATTATCAACCTCTCTCAATTGCCTGCCATTATCACCAAGGTATCTTACTTCAGTAATCATTGCCTGATTTGCACCTTTTACTGCTCCCTCCAGTATTTCAAAAGGCTGAGTATATTTTTTAAACCCGCTAAACAAATAATTGCCTTTGTATTTAGAATTAGAATTTAATATGATATCTTTCATAAGCTGATCGATTTCTTCAGCCATATTTTTTCTGTCTTCAGCCGTATAAACACCGTTAGCTCCCTGTACCGCAAGTTCACGTATCCTTTGTAATATATCTACTGTATTCATTATTTTTGATTCAACCTGTGATCTCTCGCTCTCAGCATCCTGAATATTTTTCATATATTGATTTATTTTATGAAGCTTGGAATGAACCGTCATCGCCTGAGAAACGTCTATTACATCATCTCTTGGTAGTTCATGTTTTTTGCCTGTATTAAGCTGATTATTAACCTTATCCATGCTTGTTTCACGGTTTCTTAAGTGATACATCCCATTATCCGGTATTGTATTTGTGCTGATCCTATAAATACTTGACATAATTTACGCTCCTAATCTAAAGATTAAAGTTTCAATCATTTTATCCATTTCAGTCATAATCTTAGCAGTTGCATTATAACCATGCTGAAATTTTATAAGATTTGCAAACTCTTCATCAATATTAACACCGCTTATAGATTTTCTTATATTTTCAAGATTTTTTGTTATAACTTCTGCGGCTTTAAATCCTTTTTGCGCAAGATTGCCTTTTGAACCTATATCGGTTATAAGATTTTCAAAATATTCACTAAAGGTCTGAGTTAGACCAACCATAACCTTTTCATGTTTCAAACTTGAAATTCTCAATGCATTACTTGAGTCACCAACGCCGTTTGATGTTTCTTTAATACCATCTCCATTTATATCGAGACCATTTGCCGCTGCAATATAAAGAGGGTCTTTAAGTATATTTTGATCAACAATCATATATGCCGCTGGATGTACAAGAGGCGCTACAGCCCATTGGGAATTAGCCGTAAACTGATTTATCTGATTGACATTGTTCCAGTCAAATGCACCTGCTGCTCCGCTATTTTGTAGTATCCCCGCATAGCCTACTAAAAATAAACCTGAATCTTCCAGATGTTGTATTACAAAATCCGGATTGGTATTATTTTCCTGATAGTCTGCTTTTAATGTGAGTTTATTTTGAGGATTTAAAAAAGCGGTAACACGAGTATTTGCTTCGTTTATTCTTTTTATAATATCAAGTACGGTATCTGTTGCATAATAATTTATTATAATACCATTAATATTCAATTGTCCTTGAATACCTACTTTGTCTTTTTCATCCAGCTTATTTGATCCTGAAACCCTGAAAATATATGTAGAATCATTCTGACCGTCTTTATTTCTGTCATAATTTCCAAGTGGATCATTTGTAAACGGGAATTCTACAAAAAAATTATTTCCAGTTTTACCGTTAGCACCAAATCCATCCTTGTGAATTTCATTCACAAGATCTGTGACATTTGCCGCAAACGAATCAATTTTTTTTATTTCATGGTATAAATGATCATCTCTTAAATCAGCTAACGCGGCAAGCTCCCCACCGCGGACTACTAGCTTTTCATCATCTCTCCAATATACATCATAATATCCATCGTTTTCTGCACTAGCGACAAGATTAAGCTGTTCGTATTTTTGTCCTTGTACAAGCATTTTGCCGCCTATATATAGTATCAATTCATCTTTATCTTCACGGCTTATTTGCACATCGACTATTTTGGATAATCTGTCTATCAAGAGGTCTCTTTGATCGTAAAGATCATTTGGATTATCTTTAACAGCTTCACTTCGCAGTATTCTGTCGTTAAGATGCGCTATTTTTTGTGCAAGTTGATTGATTTCAATTACTCTTTCCTGCAGTTCTTTGTCAACATTTTTTCTTATATCTGTAAATTGATCAAAATGATGTCTTACACTGTTTGTAAGAATATTTGCTTTTTCGACTAAAGCAATTCGAGCAGCAGTCTCATCTGGATGATTAGCAAGATCAGACCATGCTGACATAAAATTATCAAAAGATGTTCGCAGAGTATTCACAAAACTCGGATCATTTGTTTCCGAAGGCTCAGAGTAAACAAGCTCCATTTGATGAATATATTTGTTTAAAGTATCATAGTATCCAAGATTTGCAGATTCAAATATCAATCTATTATCTATCAATACATCTCTTACTCTTTCTATTCTGGAAGTCATAACGCCTTCCCCAAGCATTCCCGGAAGCTCAGCTCTTGTTAAATCAGGCATATATATCGGTTCGTATTCTTCAAAATGAATTACCTGCCTTGAGTACCCTTCGGTATTCATATTGGCGAGGTTATGACCTGTTGTATTTAAAGCCTGGGTATGAGTGATAAGCGATCTTTTACCCATTTCGATTCCATGAAAAGTACTGGTCATGATAAAGCCTCCTTATATTAATTTGTCTAGCATTATTGGTTTATCTCCCCAAATATCTTTAGGTTTATTCTTTGTGTATATTTCATTTGTGGGATTATTATTTAAAATTTTATCTACTTTTTGTTTTGCCACAAAAAAAGCATCTTTCAAAAGTCTCTTGTTTAAATTTTCAGTTTCCTTATATTGATTAATCTTATTTTTAAGATTATTTTTAAATAACCTTATTTCTTTATCCTGTTTAAACTGTTCTTTATTTGATTCATTGTTAAAATCATATTTTATTATTTTAGAAATTTCATGATCAAAGCTTTTATTTATTTCTAGTTGTTTTTCTGCAATGCTCTTTAGATTATCCCAATCCTGCGATAATATGCATTTTTGCTTTTCATTGCATAAAATAATGAGTTCCTGAGTTAAATTTGATAATGTCTTTAATATTGATTTATAGATAATATGCATTTGATTGGATTGCGGCACCATCCGTGGTCTCCATGATTTTTTTATTACTTACTTGAATTTCGGCATGTTAAATAAATGGATTAGGATAAATTTGATAAATTTGAGTTTTATTTCCAAAAGCCAAAGATTAAATGTATTATTTTTTTATCTTAAGTATAGCAGTGATCGCAAATTTCATCTCCCTGCATAAGAGTTTTTGATCTGCTAAATTTTATACAATTGTTAAATCCGAGTATTGTGGGTTCATCGATTAAACATACAAGATGAAAAAACCATTTTTCTGCATTAAGTTTTTTTACAGCATCAGCAATTGGGCATTTTGTAACATTAAATATTGTACTATCCCCTTTTTTTTCATAAGTATATTGAAAACCTATTTTTTTAAGAGGCTCCCATAATATCTTTAAAAAATTATCAAATGTATTATTTGTTTTTTTACCGACTTCTTCCCAATTTCTTATAGAATTCGACCAGATTATTTTATCAATAACAAAAAAAACATCATCTTCACCGAATTTTCTTGCCAGATCATTCAATAAATCCAGTCTGTTTTCCTTAGTCCAGCGTACTGATATTTCATTTTGAATCATGGACTTATTTTCATCTGTAAATAAAGAAGAATTATCCTTATGCGTCATAATATCATCCAGCCAGTTTAATTCTTTAGCAATGTAATCTTTAGACATATAAAATACCAACTTATAATATTTAAAAATTTTAATAATAATTATTTCAATTCATTAAGCATTATCTTTATCTGCTTTATATTTTCCGCAATCTTCATCTTGGACATTGAGGCATACCTCTCTGGAATCATTGCAGCATGGGTGCATTCCAAAACTGAAACAAGATTTTGAAGTTCGATTTCATAAGGATAAACAGCCGGTATGAAATTCTTTATAGCATCGTTAATGTGTTCTTTGGTTACAATGTCCATACCATCGGATACTGCCAGACTCTTTGCTCTGACAAGTATTGCTTCGATATCTGCACCGGAATAATTATAATTCTGTTTTTTAAACGAAACCTCACTGTATTTTACCCCAATATTTATATTCAGTTTCTGAATCATTTTATAGAAAATATCTTCCCTCTCCTTATCAGTCTCAGGATAAAACAGTGCAAAATGTTCCTCACATCTTCCTTGCCTTTTTAGATCGATCGGCAGTAAATCAGGGCGGCATGTAATTAAAAACCAGATTATTTTACCTCTGTATTCGGTATTCCCCATAAATGAAGAAATCTGAGCAAAAACTCTGTTCGAAGTGCCACTGTCTCCCTCACTATTTCTATCTCCGAGCATTGCATCTGCCTCATCGATCATTACGGCAACAGGAGCCATCGCTTTTAGAATATCAAGGATTTTTTCTATATTACTCTCCGTTGTCCCCACATATTTCGACCTAAAATTAAGCATCCTGACTACAGGAATACCTATCTCGCCTGTATAACATAAAACCAAAAATGATTTGCCTGTACCAACGGGACCCGAAATCAGGTAACCCATAGGCAATACATCAAGTCTGCCTTTTTTTATATTTTCTGAAGATTTACGTAGTTCCTCCTTAACAAATGTATGACCACTGACATTATCCAGGTTATAGGAAGATTCTATTATTTCTAATAGACCTGTAGATTCGGCTTCGATTAATTCCTTTTTACGTTTTTTCAAATATTCCATGGATATGTTCTTTTTTTCTTGATAACTTTCAGCTATTATCTGGTTGATATTAACCAGATTAAGACCACCGGTGATCTTGGCAATCGTAGAGCATGATAAGTTATCTTCGTAAAGGAGCTTTCCCTCATCATTGTTAAATTCCAGGAAATTTTCCCTTGTTTTCTCGTCAGGGATTGGCACATGGATATTTATTATGTTAGGACATTTTACAAGACTCTGGTTTAACTCGGCAAGATTTTCCGTAAGTAAAATTATTGAAACATCTTTGTGAATGAACAGCGGGTTATAAGCCCATCGTTTAAGAGTCACAAAGCTGAATCTGTCCTCTTCAGAATAAAAACCACCATTGTTTGAAGGAACGATTGTTTCAGCATAATCTATTATAAAAACCACTCTTTCCCTTTGCTCTATCTTTTTGTAAAAATATTTTTCAACAAGTTCAAAAGTATTTGTAATTTTTTTATTGAATAATCTCGTTAATTTATCATCCTTATTGATCTTGCTTGTATATCCGCCCATTGTACGGATATAATCTTCCCGTGTTGTTAAATCAGTACTTTGGTTGAAAGGGTTTTCTACAAAGGTAAGACCTGATGATCTATCAAAGCATATAATCCTACCTTTATAACCAAATAGTACATCGGCAATATAATCCTGTATTTCTACAAATTTAAATTTATTCTCTTCTGTGCGCTGAGCTAAAAAATCCCTAATATTTCCGTGAAAAATATATGTACTTGCAGTATTAGAACAATATTTGACGGCAAACTTTTTTGCCCATTCAGGTAACCGTTTTATGAAAGCATAATTTTTTTGGATAAGATGCTTTGACATTTTAACCCCTCCGATTATTATTATATTACAATACAAATTAAAATGTCAATAATTTTGATTATTGCCTTACTGAAAGGATTTTTTTATTGACAATCCTATTATAAATGTTAATATATAATGATATAGTTTAAAGGTATTACTTTTACAATATTTGTTTATAAAATATAATGCTAAAATCCATTTTAAATAATTTTATAATCATAAATAATTAAATTAAATCGATAGTAATACTTTTAATAAATTTCCCCAGATTGATTATGAATTCTAAGAATGATAATAATGAAAGTATTAATAAAACGAATCAAAATTGCAGTCATTCGCTGGAATTATTAAAAAGAGGGAAAATTAAAGAAGCCAGGATTATTTTTGAAGAAATTTTTAAAAATGATTATACAAATTTTATTGCAGAATCTGGCATTAAATGTTCCAGATTCTGGGATGATAGGATCGATTCATTAAAAGATAGTAAATTTGAGCCTATAGAAAAGGCAGAATATTTCTTTAATGAATGGATAAAATTTGAAAATTTTTTTAACTTAATTAATAGATTAGATTTAACTGTTAAAAATAATATATCATTTTTTATTTTTAACACGATAATCGATTTAATAATTAATGATAATAGATTCAATGAAAACACCTTTCCAGATTTATATTTAATACTTGGAATATCGTATAAAAAAATAGGTGATTTCAATAATTCTATTAAGTATCTTAAAGATGCGTTAACATACAGCACTGATGATGCAAATATTTTATCTCAACTTGCTGACTGTTACGCTCTTTTAAATGAACATAAAAAGGCAAAATTATTATTCAGGGAGGCTTTTTTTAAAGATCCGACTAAAGTGAATCTAGTATTGCTGGATTCAAATATTATAACAGATATATTAACGATTATAAAAGAATTCAGTATTGAAGAAAATGAAATTCCATACTGGATTCCTGTATACGGCAGAGTTTTTAAATTACTCGATGCTTGCAGGGAATTATTAAATATAGAGCTTAATAGTTTACGTGCCGATATTTTAAAACTAGAAAACAGATTTAAAAATGACAAGGATAATATAACAAAATCCAGACTTTTAAATCATTATCTCTGGCTGTATGATTATTATTTTTTTTATAAAAAAGATAAAAATGAGATCGAAGAAATAGATCAAAAAATAAAGAATATATCTTTACCGATTTATAATATATTTAAGAATAAATCGCAAATATAATAAATTGCGAATATATTAAAATATCAAAGGAAAATAAGATGAGTGATATGAACACAAAATTAATCGAAAAGCTTGAAAAATTATTAAATGAAGAGAAATGGACTCGTGCAACAATAAACAATTATACAATAAAAAATTTTGAAGAATTAAACGATCTATTAAATGAATTTAAAATTAACAATCTATACAATGATATAAAAGAAATAACTAATGAATATTTGACACACAACAAAAATTCTATTGTAGCATTGTATATTTCTGCAATAATACAGCTTGAGGAAAGCAATATTGATTATAACAACATCCACAATCTTTTAAAAATATTCACAGATAATCTCAAATGGAATATTGTAGAATATCTCTGTATTAAAATCCTTGAATATATAGAAGATAAATTTGTAATCCGTACACTAATAACAGCTTATACAAATCTAAATAAAAAAGACAAATTACCCGATCTATGGGAAAAACTCATAAAAGTCGATTTTGAAGAAGCAGACATAGTAGTTAATCTGGCTGTATTAAAAGAGGAAAAGCAGGAAATTGAAGATGCAATTCAATTGTATAAAAAAGCATTAAATAGGTATATAATCAATAAAAATTATACTAAAGTTGAAGAATTATTAAAAAAATTGTTATCTTATGACAGCATAGGATATGAATATTTTTTTAGTCTTGACAAAAAAATATCTAAGACTTTCAGCATTGATAGATCTATAGACCTCTTAAAAATATTATATGAAGAAACCAGCAAAAAGAATGATTATGATGCTTGTCTTAAAATTATAAAACTAATCCTTGATAAATCTCCGACCGATGAATATTGCAGGAAAGAAATAGTAAAAATTTACAGGAAAAAATATGCTGATCATTCACAGCTTGAAGAATTTATAAAAATCAGTAATCTGGAGGGCTCATGGAGAAACATACATGACGCTATAGACAGTTTTGAAAAGCATATAGTTTTTGATAAAAACAATTTTGTATATCATAGAGCCTGGGGTATCGGCAAGATTGTTGATGTTGTAAAAGATGTATTCACTATTAATTTTCAGTCAAAACAAGTTCATAAAATGACTCTAAAGATGGCTTTATCATCATTACAAATTCTTTCTAAAAATCATATATGGATTTTAAAACTTAAAAATAAAGAATTGTTAAAATCAAAAGTACTTGAAGATATTAAATGGGCACTAAAAACTATAATTTTAAGTTATAATAACAATGCTACTATGAAAACATTTAAAGATGAACTTGTACCTGATATTATGAGCGAATCCAAATGGAATTCATGGTGGACGGAGGCAAGAAAAATCCTAAAAACCGATCCGTTATTTGGTACTTCAGAAGAAAATGAAAATGTATTCCAGGTAAAAGATAAGCCTATTTCATTTGAAGAAAAGACATTAAATTCATTTAAAAATGCAAAAGATTTTAATCAAAGATTCTCGCTCATTATGGATTATCTTGAAAATACCGATCCAGATCCAGATTTTCTTGAAGAAATGCTAGCATATTTTGCAACATACTTAAATACATTAAACAATGTAAATGAACAGACGATAATATGCTATTTGCTTATATCAAATGTAAAAAGCAAATATTCTTTTATAAAACATACAATAAATTATTCCTTCAAAGATTTTTTTGAAGCAATTGATGATCCTGTATCAATCTATGCAAATCTTTCTCTTTCTGATTTTAAAAAAGATTTTTTATTAAATATCAAAAAGACATCAAAAGATTGGGTTGATATATTTATAAAAATATTTTATCAATATCCAAATAAATTCATTTACGATGAATTGTCTCATAAAGATTTTTCGATTATCGAAAAATTAATAAAAGATCTTATATCAAAATACAGGGAATATGATGAAACATTTTTTTGGATTGTAACAAACGCATTAGACGATAAACTGATTGAAAAACTCTCAATTAACTTCGATAATATATTATTCTCCATAATTCATCTAGTTGAAATTGCTACAAAAAATATTGGATTGAAGATCGATATGCAAAAAAATAAAAGACTAGCTAAACAGTTAAAGGATTATTTAACAAAAGATGATCTTTTGTTAAAGCATATTGAAAACTCAGATGAAGAGTTTTCCAAACGTTTATTTGCAGTTGTAAACGAGTTGATTTCTTTAGACGGTGAATATGTAATCCAAATAAAGAATAAAATATCCGAAAAATTTCCAGAGATTGATACTGATAAAGTATTGAAATTTGATACGGAAACTAAAGTTAAGTTTACAGACAGACTTTTAACAACTCAAGCTAGCTATGAAAGAATGCAGAAGGAAATGATAAATCTCAAAGACGTTGAAATACCTCAAAATTCTAAAGAAATCGGCTGGGCAATGGAGAAAGGGGATTTAAAGGAAAATGCAGAATACAAAGCGGCAAAAGAACAACAGGCAATACTTCAGACTAAATTAAACAAGTTAATTGATGATCTTTCCAAAGCCATAATACTTCATAAAAGTGATATTACCGGAGATTCTATAACTTTCGGTACAAAAATCAAGCTTCTTGATAAAATATCCAACAAAACCGTTGAATATACAATATTAGGCCCATGGGAATCAAAATCTGAAGAAAATATTATTTCCTATCAATCGCCATTAGGTGCTAATTTACTTGATAAAAAAGTCGATGATACTATTAAATTTGTTTTAAACGACAAAGAATATAATTATAAAGTTATGGAAATAAAAATAGCCGATTTTGAATAAAATTAAATTTTTTGTACCAAAAATACCGAAAATTAGTGATATAATCTAGTTATAATATTCTTTAGGTATTAATAATGAAAAAAATTTTAATTTTTATTTTTATAAATCTATTAGGTAATCTTACCTTTACGATTGAAACTATAACAGCTCCATTTGTTTCGGAGCTCCGTCTTGAATCACAAAATAATAAAGTCTTGATCCAATGGAAAAATCCGGCTGATTTTAAGGATTATCTTTCGATTTACAGATCTAACAAAGTAATTGATTCAATGGACAAATTGAAATCAAGTGAAAAAATTATATTATTAACCAATCAGGAAAGCCAGTACATAGATATTCCGCCTTCTGACGGTTTATATTATTATGCAATCATAATAACCGAAAAAGCATCAAATAAGGATAATGCAGTTTTCGTTCCCCACCGCAATTATTCTTTGCAACCTGTCGTCATTGAAAAAACTATTAATATTGAAATCACAAAATTTAGCGCTGAATCAAATGAATCTTCAATAATGTTAAAATGGGAGTATAAAAGTGATGCTACGACAAACAAAAAAGTCACAATCTACAGGAATACCGAGCCTATTACAAATGATAGACTATTTAATGATTCTATAAAAATATCATCTGTTGAGATAAGCGCAAATTCTTATATTGATATACCTATAGACAACATAAATTATTATTATGCAATTTTTATTGAAAATGATATAAATAATAAGAGTTATATTGATGGCATTAATATAACAACAAATCCGGTTTCAATAAACAATAGATATGTTCTTTTCAGAGAATTTTCAATTGACTCATTCATTCCTTTACCTCTACTGACATTAAAAGATGATCCTGCAACTGGTAAAACATTTATTGACCCTCAGATATTAAAAAATCCTGTCAAAATCGAATATACAAAAAATGTCAAAAATATAATCGGCGCTAATAATAACCTATATAAAGATGTTTATGATGAAACAAAGAAACAAAAAAATAATAAATTAATGCCGCTGGATATTCACATATTAAATGATGAAGCTATTTTTGAGACTAACGACTACAATCTTGAATATAAAAAAATGATTGATTTTTTGAAAAACAAAAAATATGACAAAGCATTAATAATATGCGAAAATCTTATAAAAGAAATTCTTCCGGATGATTTATTAAAAAGAATATCGTTTTATCTTGGTCAATTATATTATAACAAAAAAAATTACTATATGTCCTACATTTACCTGAATTATTCATTCGAAGCTTTTAAAAAAGAAACAACACCGTTTCTGGATTCAATTTATCAAAACATATTTTACTCTCTTGAAAGATAAAATTTTAATTAATCGTTATTTTTTACAAATTTAATTATTTTCTTAGTATTGACAATAAATTGGTATATAATCTATAATTAAAGGAATAAATTTTTTATAAAAATATAATTATTCACAAAAAGGATGTAAAAAATATGAAGAAGCTGGTGGGTATAATCTTCATATGTTTTTTGAGTTTGAATTCCTGTTTAACGGGTAATGATTCATTTTTAATCAGCAATCTTAACGATGATGAAAAATCCGATCTTTTGACTCAAAAAGGCATAGAAAGATACAAGAAGGAAATAGAACAAAATGAAGAGTATAAAAAATCGGAAGAAATAAAGAAATATTTTACTACTGCCTTATCGTATAACAATGCCAATAAAACAGCGGCTGAATATATTAAAAAGATTGATTTTGTTAAACAGCGTCTTGTAAATAAATATTATAAAACAGCAATTTATTATAAAAATAAAAAAAATAGAACTATAGATGATGAATACAATATGTGTTATTATCTTGAAAAATCTATCGAGATTGAGCCATCCAATAAAGATGCTTTAAAACTTAAAAGAGAAAATAAAGATGTTTATGATAAATTGATTAAATTTTATTTAAATAAAGGTAATGACATCAAAAATAAAATCAAAGATTCCAAAAATGATTCTTATACCGAAAGGTTATATATCAATGGAATTAATAACTACAAAAGAATACTGCTTATTGATGCTTCCAATAATCAGGCATTGAATGAATATAAGTCATTTGAATCCGAGATATCAAAAATAGTAAGTTCCCAGATAAAAGCATTAGGCAATAAAATTAAAGCTGGCAATTATGATGAAGTCTACGAATCATTAAATAAGTTGGATAAAAATAATCAAATTATCAACAACAAATACAATGATGAGATACTGGATCTTAAATATCAGTTATATTATAATTGGAGTATATTTTTATATAAAAAAAATAAACTTCAATTAAGTTTGTATAAAATCAATGCTGCTCTTTCGATTAAAAAAGACAATTATCTTTTGAGTTTAAAAGATAAAATATCTGAAACATTGCAGTCAGAATTTTTTAAAAATTCATTTGAATCTTTATCTGATGAAATAGACGAGCTAATTGACAATGGCAGTCTTGATGTTGCAAAAAACAAAATCGATGGATTAAAAAAATCCGTTAAAGATCAAAATCAAAAAAAAGAGCTTGATAATAAAATAAACCGAATAATACAGAAACTGCCGACAATCTATGACGAGGCGGTAAATGCTTATAATGATGAAAATTTCGATATTGCAATAAAAAAATTCCAGATAATAATCACAGTAGATCCAAACTATAAAGAAGCCAAAAATTATCTGGATAAAGCTGTAGAAAAACAAAAAGTACTTGAAAATTATTAATATTAAGGATAACGCTATCAAAACTGAAAAAAATAAAAATGATTCAACTTTACTATTATTCTCAACAATATTTGAGCTATTGTATTCAGCCTGTGCTGTAGCATGGTTTTTTGTCCCTCAATTTTTAATTGATAACACTCTTGTTGAGCCTCTTTATCTTCCTTTTAGAAATTTTATAAACATATCTTATGATATAAATATATTCAATTTTATTATTAAATTAAATATATCTTTTTTGCTTTATTTAATCCCCCTTATAAGTCTGTTTAAATTCATTTCTTTATTTTTAAGAAAAAAACTTGAATTTTTATGTCTGCCTGACAGATTTTTATCAATACTATTAAACATTTTAAGTTCATCATTGATTCTGTCAACCTATATTTATTATTTGCTTGCCAATGCAAACAATATGAGATTTTTTTACATCCAGGATAAAATGCTCTATATTTTATGTGGTGCAGCCGTATTCTTCAATTTGATTTTTGTTTATTTGATATTGAAATCATTGATAAAAATGGACAAATCATATAAAGATTTTATCCTCTTTAAAAAATTTGATAAGCTAGATAAAAAACATATCAAGTTTTTTTTAAGTATTCAGAAAAAATTAATAATATCCATATTGATAACAATCATAATAATCATAAGTGTTTTAAGCTACTTTGTGCTTAACGATTATAAAAAAACAATAATAAACAGTGTTGAAGATATTGGAAAAACCCTTGCATATCAGAGCTCCATCTATTTCAAGGAAAATTATAATGATAATATCAATATAAATACATACCTCAGTAATGAAAAACAAAAAAACTTAAATTATAAATTAAAATTTGAATCATTTTCTTTTTATAAAAAACAGGGTAAGGAAGAAATTTATAAGGTTGAAAACAGTACAAATGAAAATGAAATAAACAAAACTTTGAATGTAATCGAAATCCAGCAGTACAGTAAAATATTACTCTCCGATAGAATCAATGACAATATAAATAAGATTTATATATTTGTTGCACCTATCCGGTTAAAGGATAAAATTATAGGATTCTCACAGCTAAAATACAGGGAAGATGTAATATATGAATCTTATTTTAAAGCTCAGATACGAGTCATTCTTTTTACTCTTTTATTTATATATATATCATTTGTCCTTATTTATATAATTGGTAACCGTATAGTATTTCCACTTTTATTCTTAAGAATGAATGTAAAAAAAATCAGCAATAATCTTTCTAAAATGATAAACGGTGAAGAAAAAGTCTCAGCAGATTTACTTAATTTTTACGATGAAGTAAAAACTAACGATGAGATAAAAGCTTTATCTTCCGAAATCAGTAATATGACAACAGTGATAAAAGGGATGATACCTTATGTCTCAGCGTCAACATTTAAACAGGCTCATAAAGACAAAGATGAATCAAAAACGGTAATTAAAAATCTGACATTTTTGTTTACCGATATACGTGGTTTTACAACGATGTGCGAGGGGCTGCCACCTAAAGAGATTGTAGAATTAATAAATCATTATCTGGAAGTCCAGACCGAAATAATTCTTAAAAATCAGGGTGATATTGATAAATTTGTCGGCGATGAAATAATGGCTGTATTTGATGGACCAAATAAGGAGATCAATGCATGCAATGCCAGTATGGAGCTTCGCGATATGATGCAAAAAGATAAAGAAATAAGAGAAAAAAAGAATTTAACTACAGTAAGCATTGGTATAGGTATAAATTCTGGTCCTGTAGTTTATGGTAGTATCGGAGCAAAGGAAAGGATGGATTTTACATCTATTGGCGACACCGTTAACCTTGCCGCAAGACTGGAAAGTGCTAACAAGGAATATGCAACAAAAACTTTAACTACTGAATTTGTATTTAATAAGATCAAGGATAAATTTCTTTGCCGTGAAATCGACCTTTTAACGGTTAAAGGAAAAACAGAACCAGTTCGTATATATGAAATCTTACAAAAAAATGAAACAGCATCCAAAAAATTACAGGAAATGAAAGCAATATTTGAAAAAGGATTAACGGCATACAGGAGACAGAATTGGGATGATGCGTATGAATATTTTCATAAAAGTTTTATAGGATTCAAAGATGAAACCAGTAAAGTTTTTATGGATAGGATAAAATTATATAAACGAAATCCTCCTCCGGATAAATGGAACGGCGTATTTACTCTCTTAGTAAAATAATTTAGGAAAACAACTATGAAATTACTTCTTGAATTATTAAAAATTAAACACTGGATCAAAAATTTATTTATTTTTGCACCTTTATTTTTTGCTTTAAAATTATTTGATTGTAGATTGCTTTTAATTACGATTATCACATTTATCTGCTTTTGTTTTATTACCTCGTTTGTCTATATTATCAATGATATAATAGATAGAGAAAAAGATGCCGTGCATCCAAAAAAATCTACACGTCCTATTGCTTCCGGCAGGATTAAACCTTTACCTGCTTTTATTATAGGATTAATTTTGGGGATAATCGGTATTGTATGCACTTTGTTAATTGATTTTTCTTCAACTGTTATTCTTTTAACATATCTTTTTATTAACATATTATATTCGCTATGGTTTAAGAATATAGTTATACTGGATATATTTATAATTGCAATAGGATTTTGTCTCAGGGTTATGCTGGGAGCAGATATAATAAATGTTGAATTAACAAACTGGATTTTACTTGCAACATTTTCAATAAGTTTGATTATAGGTTTTGGCAAGCGTCTTAATGAATTGGAATTATTAGGTGATGGAGCGCATAATCACAGGGACAATTTAAAAAATTATAATAAAAAATTTTTGGAAATAATGATTGTAGTATCAACAGCAATTACAGGTATAAGTTATGCTTTGTATACAATGGATCCCGATGTTATAAGTAAATTCAAAGTTGATTTTCTGATATATTCTGTCCCATTTGTACTTTTTGGCCTTTTTAGATATCTTTACCTTGTCTTCTGTAAAGCCAAGGGCGGCTCTCCTGAGGAGCTTGTTGTATCCGATCCTGGAATAATTTTATCTGTAGTTTTATGGATATTATTCATGTTCATTATAATTTATTTGAAGGATCAAATTCAAAATGTATTCAACATTTTTGTTAATAGTGTTAAAATCAAGACTATTTTATAAAAAATACTTTAAAGCATTTCGTTTGACATATTTGATTTAATTTATATATATTAACGAATGAATAAGGTTTGCCAAAAGGTTATAAATGTTTAAATTTAACAGATCGTTATATATATTTGCTAACTTTTTTCTTTCATTGATTTGTTTTATTTTGATATTTAAAGCAAGATATTCATGGATCAACTTCATCGGTGTAGATAAAAAACAATTTAATCACATAACATTAATGCTATTAATATTTTACTCTTGCATCATAATAATAATCAGTATATCTTTGAAAATTTATGAAATTAATAAATTATCTCAAATTAAAGAATCCTTACTATCCAATTTTCTTGTATCGATAATATCTATATGCCTGCTAGGCATATTTTTTTATTTTACACAGATAAAATTTGCTCGATTTGTCTTTTTTACTGGATTCTTAATCATTCCTATAATACTTTCAATTTTTAATAAATTACTTTTTTCAAGCTTAAATAACAAAAAACCACTTGATATACTTTACTTTGGTAGCAAAAGCAATCTGTTATTATTAAATAAACTTGTTAAAGAATACAATAAGTGGTTTTCTATTAATATTGTGAGTATTTTAAATACGGCAAAACTAGCTAAGTTAAAGTCAAAAATAAATAAATTTAATTATCTTATAATTGATAATGATTATAGCTATAACAATGATTTTAAATTAATAATAGATGATTATGAAATAAATGGAGGCAAAATATATACACTGATTGATGTTTTCTCTTATTTTGATCAAAGCCTTCCCTCAGAAATAATAAAAAATAATCACTATGAGCTTTTTTCATATTATAAATTGAATTCAATTTACAGTAAATTTATCAAAAGAGCCGAAGACATTATCCTTGCCTTATTACTAATTATTATTCTTTCACCTTTATTTTTAATAATTTCCGTTTTAATAAAAATAATCAGTAAAGATAAAATATTTTTTTTGCAAAATAGACTGAGTATACATAATAAAGAATTTAAAATTATAAAATTTAGAACAATTTATGAAAAAAATAAAAAGGATAAAAAATATTTTACAAATAAAAATGATACAAGTCTGACAGTTTTGGGTAAAATATTGAGATTATTTCATCTGGATGAATTACCGCAATTAATTAATATTCTTAAAGGTGATATGTCCTTTATAGGACCGCGCCCAGAACGTCCAGAAATTTTTTTAAAAATAATCAAAAAATATCCAATGTTTAAGAAAAGACTTCTTGTAAAACCGGGATTGACTGGCTGGGCTCAGGTTAAATATAAATATGTGGACAAAATAGAAAACATGAATAAAAAATTAAGCTATGACCTTTATTATCTAAACAATATTTCTTTTATGTTGGATTTAAAAATTCTGCTTTATACTTTTGAAACAATAATTTTTAGAAGATAACATTCACTTTTTATTTAGTTAATTTAGTTATTAATTCTTTATAATTTGGATATCCTGCAATTAATCTGGATCTATTACCTGATTCATAATCTGATAACTCAAACCCTGGGGCAACGGTTGTTCCCATTAAAGCAAACTTTCCTCCATCGATCAATCTTGCTCCCTGCCAAGTATTTTTTAATACTATAACTTGGACTTCCATGCCGTTTAATATATCATGTCCAAGTACAATGCGTTTTCCGCTACCGTCAGGATTTAGCTGAAGCATTTCAACAGGATCGCCAAGATAAAAATGAAAAATTTCATCCGACAGCAATCTGTGCATTTCGGAAAAGGTATTAGGAGTCAATAAATAATAAATGCAGGTACTGTATGATCTTTCGCCATTATATACATCGGATAACGATTCATTATAAATAAGATCATTTGATCTATATGTTTCAACAAAAAATCCGCCTTCTTTAGGGTGAGGTTTAAGGTTTAATCTCTTTATTATATCTTCTGGATTATACATTTTTATTCCTATTTTGATATTTTATTTTTTAACTTATGATTATTTTGCCATTTTGCTTCATTGTAATTATTAACTCTAAATATTTTTAAATCAGCATTATAGTCATGATCAACGCAAAATACTTTGCATGTTGCATCATAATCCTTGTCGACATAGTACCATAAAGCATCTCCCTGTGCCTTGGTATCCTTATCAACCAGACAATAAAGCAAATCTGCTTCATCTTTATGGTTGACTTCAAATACTTTGACATCGGCTTTATAATCTTTATCAACCAAGTAAATTCTAGCCATATTGCCTCCTAATGATTTATCATTATGTCAAAAACTTTATTTAGATAAAGGAACATTAACTTTTTTATAGAATTTTTTATTTTTATGTTTGTGTGCTCCCTGATATTATGATTAAATAATTTTTTTTTCATAAGAATTTTGATACTATCAATGTTATTATATATATTTTATGTTTTTATTCAAGAAAAAACCAATAATAATATTTTATTTTATAAAAATATAAAATATTAATTATACATTTATTTTATTTTTTGTAATATTTTCAATATCTACATAATCACTAAACTGAATAATATTTTACAACTCATTATTGTATTAATTAAATTTAATTATTACCGATTATAGTATAAAGGTGGTTAACATGTTACGTGGCTTATATACAAGTGCAAGCGGCATGAATGTTATGCAGTCAAAACTAGATATTATTTCCAATAATATAGCAAATGTTGATTTAACAGGATATAAGAGAGATGTTATCATCATGAAATCATTTCCCAACATACAGATAAGAAGAGAATTCGACGATGGTCTTTTGTCATTCCCCCTTGGCAGTTATGATAAAATGCCTTTTGTAGGAAAACTCGGTACAGGAGTTGAGTTAAATGAATCCTATACGGTTTTTGAACAAGGGAATTTAAAAGAGACTAACAATGAGTTTGACTTTGCGTTGGACGGCAAGGGATTTATTTGTGTTGAAACAGAAAAAGGAGAACGCTATACACGTAACGGATCATTCACAATAGATAAGGATGGTTATCTGGTTACAAAAGACGGATTTAAGGTATTAACAGAAGACGGCGGATATATTAAGATAAAAAAGAATAATTTTATAATTGATAAAGAAGGCAATATTTACCAAAACAATGAATATGCCGGTGATCCCAACAGATTGGTACAAATAGAGGAAAATGAATGGAGGGATACGGAACTTATAGGCAGACTTAAAATAGTAAGATTCCCCAGAGAGAGAGAATTAAGAAGAGAAGGGAATTCATTTTATTATGAAGATCAATTTACTGGTAAACCTTATATTGCAACAGGAAATGAAAGGCCTCAAGTTATACAGGGATTTATAGAAGGTGCAAATGTAAATCCGGTTTCCGAAATGGTACAGATGATTGAAGTACAACGTGCTTATGAAGCAAATCAAAAAGCAATTCAGTCACACGAACAACTATTAGGCAGAGTAATAAACGAAGTTGGCATCTTAAGATAATTTTTGGATAATTAATTTTTTTTTGACTTCGGTTTTATCTTTGATACTGTTTTAGTTTTTAACTTTGATGTTGGTTTTTTTTTAGCAATGCCACTTGTTTTATTTGATTTTTCACCATCAACAATTTTAACAGTTTTTATAGATTTTTTTTCACAGTAATTTATCTTCTCATTCAATATTTTTATTTCATCATTGTAATTTCCAGCTAGAGATAAAAAATTATCCTTTGCTTTTTTATAATTTTCTTTTGCATTTTCAAATTCTTCTTTATTTTCAAAATACTTACCTAATAGCATCAGGCTCATTGCCTGGATAATATTGCTCTTCTCATTTTCATTTTTCCATTCTATCAAGTCTTTTAAAATTTCATAGGCATCATCAAGCTTTTCCATTATTATTAAATATTCACTAAGTTGTAATTTTGTCTCAGCAGAATATTTTCTAATTTTTTTTAAGTTATCATTATCATTTTCTATATTTAAAAGATCATCATACCATGTTATAATTTTTTTTAATAATTTAAGCGCATTATCTCTTTCATTTAACTCAAAGTAGACTCTTGCCAATGATCGTGAATGCAATGGGATGGCATAATTATTCTCGCCAGTCTGATTAGTATTTTTTTCAATTAAAATTCCCTTATCATAATAAATTTTTGCTTCCTCCATCCTGTCAGTTTTTTTATAAAACTCTGCTAAATCTATAAACCTCTTGCCGACTTCTAGACTCATAGGTTTATGATTCTTACTGTCTATCGTCAAAGCAAGTTTGAATAAATATTCAGCTTTTTCATTATCTATATTGGTAAAATACTTTGCAATTTCCTGTAGGACATACTCCCTGTTGCTGTTCATCACTTTAAAAATATTGTATGCGTTGTTCAAAAAAACAATTTTTTTCTTATCAATATCCTTGCTTAACTTCAATTCTTTTCTTGCTTTATCTATATAAAAAACCGCTTTTTGATAATTTAATTCTTTAAGGTATTCAAATATTTTTTCATTTATTTCTTTTATTTCTTTTATCACAATAAAACTCCTGTTAATCTTTAAATAATACCTTAAATTTATAATTTAATCCAATATTTTTTACAATAACAGTTTCATTTTATTAACGATCTTCATTTTACCGCTATTGCTTCAATCTCAACTTTGACATCTTTTGGGAGTCTTGCCACTTCAACAGTTGATCTTGCCGGAAATACGCTGACATTAAAATATTTCTCATAGACTTCATTAACCAGATTAAAATCTTTCATATCTTTAAGAAATATTGTGGTCTTTACGATCTTTTCTTTAGTAAGCCCCGCTTCTTTTAAAATATTGTCTATATTGGTAAGACATTGATTCACCTGATCTTTTATATCATCACTTATTATCCTACCTTCGGTATCCAATGGTATCTGTCCGGATAAAAATAGCAAATTATCAATTTGTACTGCCTGACTGTATGGGCCGATTGCCTGAGGAGCATTCATAGTTTTAATCTGTTTTTTCATCATTTTTTCCTTAATAATTTATTTTTTTAATAATAATACATTTAAAATGTTCATTAAGCAATATATTTTACTTGCCGAAATATAAAATAAGGTTTATTCTATTTTATTACGAGGATAATAATTATGTCAATAAAAGTACTTATTGTTGATGACGACAGCGGTTTCGTTGTAAATTTGATGAATACTGCAATAAACAATAAAATATCTATTTCTACTGCTGATTCTTTAACACGTGCTAAAACACTTTTAAAAAAAGATAAATATGATCTAGTTCTTGCAAATGTAAAAATCCCTGGTGGATGCAGTTTATCTTTAAAGGATGAGATTAAAGATAATACTCCAAAAACCGATTTTCTCTTCATGTCAAACCTTGATGCAGATTATGATTATATCAATAGTATGGGAGAAAAATGTTGTCATAAATATGAGATAAATAAAAATTTAGGAAATATCTTAAAATGAAAAGATATATTATATTTCCAATTATAATAATTTTATTTTTAATTCTCTCATTTGAGCCTTTAAGTGATGGATATAAAGATATCAAACTTGGTATGACTCAAGATCAGGTTAAAGAATTATTAAAAAAGAGTATTGAATTCGATACAAAAAAAGAAGAAGTATTATCAACACGACTTGAGCCTGATACAGACATAATATCAGCCCAGGGAATAAGTTTTATAAAGTACGCATATTTTCATTTCGATCATGACAGTCTTTTTCAAATATTTTTAAAAATTGATGAAAAAAAAATAGGTTATTATTTTTTACTAAAAAAATTATCCGATAAATTTGGAGTACCTACAAAATTTAGCCCGGAAAGGACAATTTGGGAAAATGACAAGGTAAAGATAATTCTTGAGAAACCATGCAATCTTAAATATTTATACCTGCCAATATGGAACAATCTTGTTAAAAATGATGCTTCGAGTGATAAAATACTCAATTCGCTAAGAGAAAATTTTGCTGATGATTTGTAAATAAAAATCTTCAAGATTCATTACAGTGTGATATTTAAAATTTTTTCAAAATAATTCAAAAATTAACAATTTTCTTTGATTTTTACTATTTTTTTTGACAAAATAATAAAATAATGATATTTTCGGTCGGTTTTTACTTAAATCAATTTTAAGGGCATATCATGAATGGAATGACAGGATATTCATTTAAAGAAACTCAAGTTGATAATGTTAATATCATTACTGAAATTAAAACAGTAAATAGCAGATTTCTTGATTTAAATATCAACTTGCCATATTACTTAAATTTCATGGAAATCGGTATAAGAGATTTGATAAAAAACAGAATTATAAGAGGTAAAGTTGATATATTGGTGAATCTAAAATTAAATGATGAAATGTATGATGTAAATGTTGATTTGAAGCTGGCAGAAAAATACATAAATAGTTTAAATAAAATCATTAAAAGCTTCAATCTTAGGGACGAAATAAAATTATTTCATCTAACCAAATTTGAAAACATTATTCAAACTGAAAAAAAAAGAGATTACAATAAATACTGGAAATTAGTATCAAAAAGCCTTGACGAAAACATAAATGAAATACTTTTAATGCGAAAGAGTGAAGGTGAATCTATAAAAAAAGATATCGTTTCATTAATTAAACGAATTTCTAAAAATGTTGATTCTATTGCAAAAAAAATACCAAAGATGGAAAAAGAAATTTATGCAACAACAAAAAATAAGGTAAAAGAGTTACTGGGTACTAATAAAATCGACGAAGTTAAATTGTTAAATGAAGTTTCTTTTTATGTAACAAAATCGTGTATAAATGAAGAAATCAAAAGGCTTCAGAGCCATATCGAACAGTTTTTAATAATTACTGAAGAAAATAACGATATTGGTAAAAAACTCGATTTTGTCTGCCAGGAGCTTCACAGAGAAATAAATACTATAGGCAGTAAAATTTCTCTTGTTGAATTAACCTCCAATGTCATATCGGTTAAGAATGATATAGAAAAAATAAGAGAACAAATAAGAAATATTGAATAAATATATATTATCGGAGGGGTTTATGACTGAAATTAAATTAATCAATATCGGCTATGGTAATGTAATACATGCAAACAGAATTATAAGCATTATAAATCCAGATTCTGCATCGTCAAAAAGACTGCGTAACGAAGCGAAACAAAATCAGATGTTAATCGATGCTACTCAGGGACGTAAAACCAGAGGTATTATTATAACCGACTCCAACCATGTTGTTTTAACAGCCATGCAACCTGAAACGATAAGTCAAAGACTATCCTCACAAAATACAAATTTTAAGGAGTGATGAGTCTTGAAAAAAGGAAAAATTTTTATTGTTTCAGGTCCATCAGGAGTTGGAAAGACTACTCTCCTCAAAATGCTTTTAGAAAAATATAAAGATAAATTAAAATTTTCAGTTTCAGACACATCAAGACCTAAAAGAAAAGGTGAAATAAACGGTGTCGACTATAATTTTATCACAAAAGAAGAATTTGAAAATGGTATTAAAAATAATAATTATCTTGAATATGCAGTTGTGCATGACAATTATTACGGTACATCAAAAAAACAAGTGGAAAATATAATTAATTCAAATTACGATATTTTACTGGATATAGATGTCCAGGGAGCTTTGACTTTAATGTCAAAAAAAGTTAAGGCTAAATATATATTTATTGCACCACCAAATATTGAAACCTTAAAAGAACGACTCTTAAATAGGTCCACAGAACCTATGGAAGTTATAGAAACACGATTAAATAATGCAAAAATAGAAATTGCCCAAAAAGATAAATACGATCATATAATAATAAATGATGATTTAAATAGAGCATTCATACAATTAGAAAAATTATTCTACAAATAATAACAAATATCTTGCAATTAATATGATTTTAGGTTATAGTAATAACCCTATTTTTATATCAATAAATATTAAGCTGGAGTGCTAATGATAATACCTTTAGACGATTTAATTGATTTTAAAGGAAATAGATACGAATTAACCTGTGCTGCAATTAAAAGGGCAATACAGATCAATCTTACCGATGATGAAGAATTAAAGAAAAACAAAGGGAAAATAGTCCCAACCGCTTTAAGACAAGTTTTAAAAAAGAAAGTTCTGTATAAAATAGAAGAATAATATTAATGAAATCCTTTGCTGTTGCCATTTTCGGACCAACCGGCGTAGGTAAATCGTCAAATGCTCTGACCCTTGCTGAGAATATTGGAGAGATTATCTCGGTAGATTCTATGCAAGTCTATAAATATATGGATATTGGCACAGCAAAACCATCCAAAGAAGATCAAAAGAGAGTTAAACATCATCTTATAGATATAATACCTCCTAATATACAATTTAATGCCGGCGATTTTGTCAGATTGTCAAAAATATTAATTCAAGATATTATTAAAAAAAATAAAATTCCCTTTCTTGTTGGGGGGACAGGGCTTTATTTTCTTTCATTAATGCGTGGGATGGTTGATATTCCTAAGATTGATACTAAAATAAAAGAATATCTTTTGGATAAATGGCATAAAATTGGTCAAATAAGAATGTTTAATATCTTAAAAAGATTTGATTATGATTACTCATTAAAAATACATCAAAATGATAAACAAAGGACATTAAGAGCTTTAGAAGTCTTTTTGGGGACAAAGCGAAAATTTTCTGATTATTTAAAACTTGAAAATAATAAAAATGATATTCAATATATAAAAATTGGTATTAATGTTGAGCGAAACAGCCTTTATGAACTTATCAACAAAAGAGTTGATTTAATGATTAAATCTGGATTGATTGATGAGGTGAAAAATCTTTTATCAATGGGATATACAAAAAACGATCCAGGATTACGAGCAATCGGATATGCAGAATTAATTGATTATTTTAATGGTGCAATTGATTTAAATAAAGCTATTGAATTAATTAAGCAAAACTCACGGCACTATGCAAAAAGACAAATTACCTGGTTTAAAAAAATACCAGATGTAAAATGGTTTAATAATAATCAAAATGATGAAATTAGGGATTTTATTTATAAATCTTTAAAATGAGCTCTGACCCCAATTAAATTTATCGATTATATCAAAGATCCCATTCAACAAATG
>CAZHHK010000019.1:0-32904 GCA_964531405.1 uncultured Spirochaetales bacterium
ATAAATAAAAAATTAGCAGGCTCTTTTAATGGGGCTTGACTTTTTATAGGAGGAGGAGTTGTTTTAATGGAGCCTGTTAAGATTAAGGATGATATATACTGGGTAGGAGGAATAGATTGGGACTTAAGGAATTTTCATGGATATTTAACACAAAGAGGATCATCTTATAATGCATATTTAATATTCGATGAAAAAATCACTTTAATCGATACCGTGAAATATTATCTTTTTAATGAGATGATTGAGCGGATATCAAAAATCATCGATCCTGCCAAAATTGATTATATTATAGCAAATCATGTAGAAATGGATCATTCTGGTGGATTACCAGAAATAGCAAAAATTTGCCCTAATGCAAAAATATTTTGTTCTCCCAAAGGAGAGGAAGGCTTAAAAGCGCATTATGGTGATAAATTTAACTTTAATGTTGTAAAAACAGGAGACTCGTTAAAATTAGGCAAACGATCATTAAACTTTGTTACAACACCTATGGTGCATTGGCCCGATAATATGATCGAATATTGCCCGGAAGAAAAAATCTTATTTACAAATGACGGGTTCGGTCAGCATATTGCTTCTTATGAGAGATTTGATGACGAGTTTCCTCTTGATATAATTCTTGATGAGGCAAAAAAGTATTATGCAAACATAGTCTTGCCATACGGAGCAATGGTGGAAAAAGAATTAAAAGAAGCTTCGAGTCTGGACATAAAAATCATTGCACCAAGCCATGGCATTATATGGAGAAAAAATTTAAGCAATATTATTGAAAAATACAAGAAATGGTCATCAAACAATGTTGATGAAAAAGCTGTTATAATCTATGACACGATGTGGAAATCAACTGAAAAAATTGCTGAGGCTATATACAGTGCGTTTGATATAAAAAAAATCAAGGTACAAAAGTTTAATTTGCAGTTGTGTCATGTTTCGGATATTATGACTTCATTGATTGATGCAAAATATATCTGTGTTGGTTCGCCGACTTTAAATAATAATATTATGCCCAATGTCTCTGCATTCTTGACTTATATGAAAGGACTAGCTCCAAAAAACAGAATCGGAATGGCGTTTGGCTCTTATGGGTGGGGAGGTCAATCGGTAGATCAGGTAGAAGAAGCTCTTAAGGCGTGCGGATTTAAAATGATGAAGCAAGTAAAATTTAAGTATATTCCTAAAAAAGATGATTTACAAATGATAAAAGATCAAATTGTTTCAAATTTATAATTTATAGGAGAAATTATTATGGCAATGATTGAATGGAATAACGATTATAGTGTAAAAGTTAAAGAGCTTGATGAGCATCATAAAAAATTAATCGGTTATATTAATGAACTTCATGACAGCATGAAACAGGGAAAAGGCAATGAGGTAATCAGTAAAATTGTAAATGATTTAATAGAATATTCCAAGTTTCATTTTTCGGCAGAAGAAAAATACATGGAAAAGTATAATTATCCTGATTCAATGAAACACAAGGAAGAACATTCGTATTTTATAAACAAAGCACTTGAATTTAAAAAAGCTGTTGATGATAAAACCAATCTTGTAAGCATAAAAGTAATGGGTTTTCTTGTTGATTGGCTGTTAAATCACATAGCAAATACCGATAAAAAATATTCAAAAACATTTAATGATAATGGCTTATTATAAATATTTTTTTATTAAGAATGTTAGCATACAAATACAATTTTAATATAATAAATTTTTACACTTACAAGAGTAAAAAAATTGAGGTATAATTAATTACAAAATTAAAAAGGAGTTTTAAGCATAATGAAAAACAAATTAAACGAAAAAATAAAGTATAATTTTGATAATTTAATGTCAAAAGGTACCGGAGCGATGCTGGCAATTCTTGGAGTATTTTTTTTGGCTGTATTGCTTGCTGTTTCTATAATGATATTTATAATACCTTATTCTACTGAAGGGGCACCGGTTGATAATACGAGTGAATTAAAATCTAATTTTTTTCAAATTTTATGGATGAGCTTTTTAAGGACTTTAGATCCGGGCACTATGGGTGGAGACTCTAAGGTTTTTGGGATTTTTTCGATTTTTGTTACCTGCGCAGGTATATTTATTTTAAGCGCACTTATTGGTATTTTAAATAATGGTATACAGGATAAACTCGAAATGCTTCGTAAAGGCAGATCAAAGGTAATCGAAAATAATCATACAATAATACTTGGATGGTCAGAACAGATCTTTACAATAATATCAGAGCTTACTATAGCAAATCAGAATAAGCGAAAATCCTGCATTGCCATTATGGGCGAAAAAGACAAAGTAGAAATGGAGGAAGAAATCTCTGCCAAGGTAGGGAAAACAGGTAAAACAAAAATTGTTTGCAGGCAGGGCAGCCCTATCGAATTAAGTGATCTTGAAATAGTAAATATCAATACTTCAAAATCAATAATAATTCTTTCACAGGATAACAATCAAAACGCAGATTCAAACGTTATAAAAACTATTCTTGCAATAGTCAATTATCCTGGCAGGAGGAAAGAGCCGTATAACATTATAGCCGAAATCAGAGATCCTAAAAACGTCGAGATAGCCAAGATCATAGGTAAAGATGAAGTTGAAATTATTCTTGTGGGCGATCTTATTTCGAGAATTACTGCTCAGACATGCAGACAGCCTGGATTATCATTAGTTTATACTGAGCTTTTAGATTTCGGTGGCGTTGAAATCTATTTTAAAAAAGAAGAATCATTAATAGGGAAAAAATTTTCTGATTGTCTGTTTAAATATGATGATTCTACGGTTATAGGAATATTTGAAGATCAAAAAATAGCTAAATTGAATCCCCCAATGGATAAAATCATAGGCAAAAATGACAGCCTTATAATAATAGCCGAGGATGATGATACAATTAAACTTTCCGGTATTACAAATTATAATATAGATGAAAAATTAATACAAAAAACTAAAATAGCTAATAAAATAAGCGAGAAAACATTAATACTCGGATGGAATTGGAAAGTCACACGTATAATTAAAGAACTCGATAGCTATGTTTCCAAAGGCTCAAAACTCACTGTTGCCGCTGATTTTTCACACGGAGATACTTTAATTAAAAAAGAATGCAGTGGCATTATTAAAAATTTACAGATCAAATATATTCAGGAAGATACAACCGACAGAAAATTCCTTGATAAAATTACATCTGAAAACTATGATCATATCATAGTTGTTTGCTATGATAATCTTGATTACGAAGAAGCTGATGCAAAAACTTTGATTACACTGCTGCACTTAAGGGATATCGCTATAAAAACTAAAAAAAATTTCTCTATAGTAAGTGAAATGCTGGATATCAAGAATAGAAATCTTGCCGAAGTATCAAAGGCAAATGATTTTATTGTAAGCGATAAGATAATAAGCCTATTGTTGTCTCAGATATCAGAAAATAAATATTTGAATGCTGTATTTACCGATCTATTTGATCCGGAAGGGTCAGAAATTTATATTAAGCCGGCTATTAACTATGTTAAACCGGACGTAGATGTCAATTTTTATACAATCGTGGAATCTGCCAGAAAGAAGGGAGAAATTGCAATAGGATATAAGATAGAAAGTTTAGTAAAAGACAACGAACAGTCATACGGAGTTTTTGTAAATCCAATAAAAAGCAAGATGATAAAATTCAGTAAGTTTGATAAGATTATAGTTTTAAGTGAGGATTAATTTAGGTGGATAATAGTAATTTCTCACCGTATCTTCAGTATTATTTATTATGATATTATTATATCTGGATAGAAAGAATATAGAATTAATAAAATATGGCATATTAATCCCGATTTCTCCTGATAAAGCCAATAAAGTCATTGAGCATCTTAACAAATTGGATTTATTCAAGGATAATAAGAGAAAAATATTAAAAAAATTCAGGTCGAATAAAATAAGAAAAAAAGACCTCTTAAGGGTTCATTCGAGGGAATACGTAGGCAGATTGTATTCAAAAGAGCTGGAAAACGAAATATTAAAAACCTATGAGCTTATAGACAGTAATGGCAATCCCTACAGGTATGATCCATCTATTGCGGTATTGCCGTTAAAGAGGCTTTTTAAAACAATTTTATACAGAGTAACCGGGACTTATCTGTGCCTTAAATATGCTTTAAAAAGCGGATTTTGCTTTTATCTTAGCGGAGGGATGCATCATGCTAAAAGAGATTATGGTGAGGGATTTTGTGTCTTGAATGATGCTGTTATAGCAATCCGCAAACTTCAGGCAGAAGGCAGGATAAAAACAGTCTGGATAATAGATGTCGATGTACACAAGGGAGACGGCACCGCAGCATTAACCGAAAACGATACTTCGATTATAACATTAAGCGTTCACATGGCAAAGGGCTGGCCATTGGACAAAAAAAAGTACAATAAAAATGGAAATCTTGAGCCATCGTTTATTCCTTCGAATATCGATATTCCAATAAAAATCGGTGAAGATGATAAATATAATTCAAAACTTGAGAAAGGCTTAAACAAACTAGAAAAAGATTACGATAGTCCAGATATAGCGGTAATTTTATCAGGCTCTGACCCCTATGAACTTGATGAGCTGGAATCCTCAAGCGGTATAAAACTTTCATTAAAACAATTGTTTGAAAGAGACAAACTTATATATAATTTTTTAAAAGAAAAAAATATCCCACAGGCTTGTCTTATGGCTGGCGGCTACGGTAAGAATTCATGGAGGGTACATTCACAGTTTTTGGAATGGGTGATTGAAGAAAGAGTTGGAAATTACCTATTAAAATAAATCAAATAATCTGATTTGGCTTTTTATAAACTACTTTTAAATTTTAAATTGACTTTTATATAAATTATTATATAAAAGTTTAATTTTTTCCCATTAGAGGTGCCTATGCCGATTGAATTATCAAAAACCTATAATCCTAAAGAATTTGAAGATAAATGGTATGAATTCTGGGTAAAAAATGAATTGTTTATGCCCAAAAAGGGCAAAGCAGGGAAAACATTTACAATAGTAATCCCTCCTCCAAATGTAACAAGCATACTGCACATGGGGCATGGCTTAAACAATACCATACAGGATATATTAATTAGGTTTAAAAGAATGTCGGGCTATGAAACACTCTGGATACCCGGTACAGATCACGCTGGTATTGCAACACAAAACGTCGTAGAAAAAGAGCTTGCAAAAGAAGGAAAAAAACGTACTGATTTTACAAGAGAAGAATTCGTTGAAATGGTCTGGATTACGGCTTTGAAGCATCAAAAGTCGATTATCGAGCAACTAAAAAAAATGGGATGCAGTGCTGATTGGTCAAGAAACGCCTTTACCTTCGATGAAAAAAGATCGGATGCTGTTAAAAAGGTTTTTATAGAATTATTCAACAAAGGGATGATTTACAAATCTAAATATATCGTAAACTGGTGCCCGAGATGTACAACGGCTTTGGCTGATGATGAAGTTGAACACAACGAAAAAAATGGCAATCTCTGGTATATAAAATATCCGATAAAAAATTCAAACGAGTTTATCACCGTTGCAACCACAAGACCGGAGACTATGCTGGGTGATACGGCTGTTGCTTTTAACGATAATGATGAGAGATATAAAAATTTAAACGGCAAGACAATTATTTTGCCGTTAGCCGAAAGAGAAATAAAGATAATCTACGATTCTTTTGTCGATCCAGCTTTTGGTACCGGGGCTGTTAAGGTTACACCAGCCCATGATCCAAATGACTTTGAAATGGGCAGGAGACACAACCTTGAATTTATAAACATCTTTACTGAAACAGGATTTATGAATGAAAATGTACCAGAGAAATATAGAGGTCTTGACAGATATGAATGCAGAAAGGTAGTTGTTGCCGATTTGGAAAAAGCAGGGCTCCTTGTTAAAACCGAAGCTCATAAGCATGCAGTAGGAGAATGCTACAGATGCAGGACTGTTGTAGAGCCAAGGTACTCCGATCAATGGTTTGTTAAAATGAGAGAACTTGCAAAGCCTGCAATAGAAGTTGTGCGAAATGGCAAAATAAAATTCCTGCCTTCTCGATGGGAAAAAGTCTATTATAATTGGCTTGAAAATATAAAAGACTGGTGTATATCCAGACAATTGTGGTGGGGGCACAGAATACCTGTTTATTACTGCAATAAATGCAGGACAATGCATGCATCCCATGACATGCCTGATTTGTGCAAAAACTGTGGTGGGACAGAATTCACACAAGATATGGATGTACTTGATACATGGTTTTCATCATGGCTTTGGCCCTTCAGTACGCTTGGATGGCCTGACAAAACAGAAGATCTAAAAAAATTTTACCCTACCTCGACCCTTGTAACAGCACCCGACATAATTTTTTTCTGGGTTGCAAGAATGATAATGGCAGGATTGGAGTTTATGGGAGAAATCCCATTTAATCAGGTATTTTTTACCGGTATGGTCATGGATATACAGGGCAGGAAAATGTCAAAATCTCTTGGTAACGGCATAGACCCCTTTGAGGTTATAGATCGCCACGGCGCAGATGCTCTTCGTTATACGATGGTTGCAATTGTAAGTCCAAACCAAAATTTAAAACTTGGTTTTCCTAAAGATCCAGGCTCGGGAGAGATTGATTCCTTTGAAATAGGCTCAAAATTTGCAAATAAAATATGGAATGCTTCAAGATACATTCTTATGAATTTGCCTGATAATTTCAAAGAAGAAAAAATTGAAAATATCGATAAAGATATTTTTGACAGATGGATATTGTCAGAATTTAATAAAACAGCAATCGATGTCAACAACTATCTGGAAAATGCAAGATTTAATGATGCCGCAACAGCAATACATTCATTTTTTTGGGGGAATTATTGTGATTGGTATGTTGAGCTGTCAAAGTCAAAAATTTTTAGTGGGGATGACAGAGTTAAGAATAACGTTTTGAGTATTTTGATATATCTTTTAAGAGAAGCATTAAAATTATTACATCCCATAATGCCTTTTATAACTGAAGAAATTTATCAAAATTTGCCAAATAAAAAATTTTCAATTATGATTGATGATTATCCAATAGGCGACAATAGTCTGCTCGATGAAACGTCGTGTAAAAAAGCAAAAAAATTATTTGATCTTATTTATCTTGCAAGAAACATAAGGGGCGAGATGAATGTCCCGCAGGATAAAAAAGTCGATTTAATCATTAAATCAGACGACAACGAGTTAAAATATTTTTGCGGTAATAACGAAAAAGATATTCTCTATCTTGCTAAAGCTAAGTCTGTTAAAATAGGTCCTGATATGCAAAAGCCCAAAAGCTCTGCTGTCGGTGCAAATGAAATTTGCGAGGTTTATATTCCTCTTGAAGGAATAATTGATATTGACAAGGAAATACAAAGACTTAATAAAGAAAAAGATAAAATCTCTGCTGATTTTACTAAGACAAAAGCCAAACTTGAAAATAAAAATTTTACAGATAAAGCACCGGCAGATGTCATTGAAAAAGAAAAGGCAAAGCTTAAGGAATTCACTCTTAAACTTGAAAAGCTTGAAAGTAATTTAAAAATTTTAATAGGTATTTAGTAGACAAAAAAAATTTTGTAAATAACCTGTCTAAAAAAATCCTTACAACCCGTCATAAATAATATATTTTATACTTAAAACTCTTTCATTTGTCCTTTTTTGAGTTTGACTAATTTATTGAAGTTTCATAAGTTGCAAAATTATAAAATAGTTAAACTCAAACTGGAGAAGATAAAAAATAAAAAATTTGGGATAAATAAAAAAGCCATCTTTTTACTATAATATCAGATTTTTAAGAATCATTCGTTTTTTTTAAAAAATCCGTAACATATGTTACAGCATATCCATGCAGAATGTCTTATAAATAAAGCATAATAATTATTTAAAAAAAGGAGAAAAACATGAGCATGTTTTGTTATCAATGTCAGGAGACATTAAAAAATTACGGATGTACTCAGAATGGGGTTTGCGGTAAGAAAAACACGGTTTCTAACCTCCAGGATTTGTTAATCTATAATTTAAAAGGTTTAAGCCAGTTAGTAGTTAATTCCAGAAAATTCGGTATTGATATTGAACAAAGAGATATCGATGAATCCATTATCGAAGGGCTTTTTGCAACGATTACAAATGTTAATTTTGATGAAAATTATTTTATCAAAAAAATCAGTAAAATTCTTGAGATAAAAAAGGGTTTACTGTCAAGAACACTGGATGCATTAAAGGAAAATGATAAAGAACGCTTTAAGTCAAATCTTACAAACGAAGCTTTATGGTATACTCACAATCAGGCTGAATATCATACCAAAGCACTTGATGTAAGAATTACAAATGAGCAAAACGAGGATTTAAGATCCTTGAAAGAACTTTTAACTTACGGGATAAAAGGAATCTCTGCTTATCTTTATCATGCCAATATGGCAGGATTTTATGATAAAGCACTGAATAATTTTATCATGGAAGGGTTATCCGCAACCACAGACAAAAGTCTTTCTCTTGATGATTTGTTTAATCTGGTTTTAAAATGCGGCGAACACGGCGTAAAAGTTATGGCGCTGCTTGATAAGGCCAATACAACAAGATACGGTAATCCTGAGCCAACAAAGGTAAATATCGGTGTTAGGAAAAACCCAGCCATACTTGTAAGCGGCCATGATCTTGTTGATCTTGAAGAATTATTAAAGCAGACTGAAAATTCGGGAGTTGATATTTATACACACGGAGAAATGCTTCCTGCAAACTATTATCCGCAGTTAAAAAAATATAAACACCTTGCAGGCAATTACGGCAGCGCCTGGTGGAATCAAAAAGAGGAGTTTGAAAAATTCAATGGACCTGTTTTATTCACAACAAATTGTCTTATGCCACCAAAGGAATCATACAAGGACAGAGTTTACACAACTGGTCCTGTAGGTTTTCCCGGTGTAAAGCATATCGATGAAGTAAAGGGCAGGCCAAAGGATTTTGGCGCCATAATCGAACATGCAAAAAAATGCAAACCGCCTGAAGAAATCGAAAAAGGCGAAATAATCGGAGGCTTTGCTCATGAAGCTGTATTAGGTGCGGCAGACAAAATCATAGAAAATATCAAAGCCGGAAAAATTAAAAAATTCGTTGTTATGGCTGGGTGTGATGGTGCTCAGAAATCAAGAGAATATTATACGGATTTTGCAAAAGAGCTTCCCAATGATGCTATAATACTCACAGCTGGTTGTGCGAAATATAGATATAATAAACTTAATCTTGGCGAAATAGACGGGATACCGAGAGTGCTTGATGCAGGTCAATGCAATGATTCTTATTCTCTTGCGGTGGTTGCATTAAAACTTGCCGAAGTGCTTGGGGTTGGAGTAAATGATCTTCCAATTGTATATAACATTGCGTGGTATGAACAAAAAGCTGTCATAGTGCTTCTTGCCTTATTGTACCTTGGAGTAAAAAAAATCCATTTAGGCCCGACTCTGCCGGCATTCATAAGTCCCAACGTTGCAAAAATTCTTATTGATAAATTTGAAATAGGTACTATTACGGATGTTAAAACAGATATCGGCAAAATGATACAGCCTTAAATGGCATAATCATGATAAAATAATTTATAATAACCGGTGATTGTTTATTACATAATTACCGGTTGCTATTTTTTTATAATTCTTAAAAATTACTTTTAAATTAGATTAAAAATGATAAAATGTAACTCTATAAGTTACACTTTGGAGATTAATATGGACTTGAGTAAACAGCAAAAATTAAAACAGATTATTAAAGATCTGCATGAAGGTGTAAATTTCAGCAAGGTTCAGGAATCATTCAACAAATTGATTAAAAATGTAAGCGCGGAGGAGATTGCCGAAATGGAGCAGTCTCTTATAACGGAAGGATTTCCTCCTGAACAGATACAAAAACTTTGTGATGTTCATGTGTCGGTTTTTGAAAAGTCTCTGAAGAAGCAGGGTAAGCCTCATAAACTCCCCGGGCATCCAGTGCATACTTATATCCTTGAAAATAAAGCATGCAAAAAGATAATAAAAGAAATAAAAAAGATTTTAAAATCTTTGATTAAAACCAAATTCAGTGATACTGATGTTTTACAAAATTTTGAGCGTCAATTTGCAGAATTAAAAAAAATCAATATCCATTATCTGCGAAAAGAAAATCAGCTTTTCCCTAAACTTGAAGAAAAAGGATTTACCGGCCCAAGTAAAGTTATGTGGGGAAAACACGATGAGATTAGACTCAAAATAAAAGAAGCAGAAGAATCAATAAAGAATAAGGATATTGATAATATCGTAAAAAAAATAAATGAACTTGCTGCATCCATAAGCAATATGTTTTTTATGGAAGAGCGTATTCTTTTTCCGACATCATTAAAGAAATTAAGTTTGACCGACTGGATAAAGATTAAAAAAGAAGAGGCTGAAATCGGTTATGCATGGATTAAACCAGGCAACCTGTGGGACGCAAGAATGGTTGACAGTTTGAAAGAAACAAAAATGAATACTGATAAAAATATTATAAAGCTTGACGAAGGTGTATTAAGTGTAAATGAATTAAATTCGATTTTAAAAAATTTACCGTTTGATATATCGTTTGTCGACAAAAATAATAATGTAAAATATTATTCTGCAAACAAGGAGAGAATTTTCCCAAGGTCTCCAGCTGTTATTGGACGGGCAGTACAAAACTGTCATCCTCCTAAAAGTGTTCATATTGTAAATAAAATAATCGAATCTTTCAGAAAAAAAGAGAAAGACAGTGCCGAATTCTGGATTAATTTGCATGGCAAATTTGTTTATATAAGATATTTTCCTGTATACGATGACAACGGTGATTATCTTGGTGTTACGGAAATCACTCAGGATATAACCAATATAAAAGAGCTAAAAGGTGAAAAACGACTACTTGATTGGGAGTAAAAATATGCGAATTCATTTCTTGCAGCATGTTAATTTTGAAAATCCCGGATTGATTCTTCAATGGGCTAAAAAAAGTAAATATAAAATCAGTTTTACAAGATTTTATAAATCTTATAATCTGCCACGTCACAGCGACTATGATATGCTTGTAGTGATGGGCGGTCCCATGGGTGTTTATGATGATAACAAATATCCGTGGCTGATCGAAGAAAAAAAATTTATTGAAAAAGCTATAGTTACTAAAAAAAAAGTAATTGGTATTTGTCTGGGTGCCCAGCTTATTGCATGTGTCCTTGGCTCAAAAGTTTATAAAAACAATTACAAAGAAATCGGCTGGTTTGATATTGAAAAAACTTCAAATGAATTTAAGGGAATATCGGATTTATTCCCCCAAAAAATGAAAGTTTTTCATTGGCACGGAGACACCTATGATATTCCTCAAGGAGCAATGCATATATTAAAATCAGAGGCGTGCGTAAACCAGGCGTTTGTCTATAAGGATAAAGTTCTCGCTTTGCAGTTTCATTTGGAAGTAATTATGAAAAATATTAAAAATATGATAAAACACTGTAAAAATGAAATTATAAAAGATTTATTTATTCAGGATGAGAGAAGCATGTTAAGGCAGGCAAAAAACAATCTGAGTACTATAAATGATTTAATGTATAAAATATTAGCATATTATAATAACAAGGAAGATTAAAAACATGAGGCGTTTCATTTTTATAACAGCAGTAATATTATTATCCTTATTTATTTTATTTTTATTGCTTGTTTATTTTACAACATATCATCCTGCAAAAATGGAAAAACAAAAGATATTCTCTGCTAAGGATGCGCCAATATTTAAAAAAGGATCGACGTTAAAAATATTAAGCTGGAATATTCAATATTTTGCGGGGAAAAATTATTTTTTCTGGTATGATTCGATTCATCAAAATGGACCTGATAAAAGACCATCGAGAGCTGATATAGAAAAATCTTTACATGATACGGCAAGAATCATTAATGATGAAAATCCCGATATTATCCTCTTGCAGGAAGTTGATGATGGCGCATCACGCACGGATTATGAGGATCAAACAAAAAGATTAATTAATTTGATTTCAAAAGAGTACACATGTCATACATCATGTTTTTACTGGAAAGCTTTATTTGTGCCTCATCCTAAGATAACGGGAAAGGCGGGTGCAAAACTTAGCATCATATCAAAATATAAAATTGATTCATCGGTCAGATTGCAGCTTCCGGGAAATATTAAAGATATAATTTCCAGACAGTTTTATTATAAAAGGGCAATACTTCAGGTAAGAATGCCTGTAGATGACTGCGATTATTTGATCCTCATGAATACTCATCTGGAATCATTTGCTCAAGGTACAGATATAATGAAAAAAGAAGTTGATTTTATAGCAAGGTTGCTGGATAAATATAATAACAGACAATGGATTTTAGGAGGAGATTTTAATTTGCTTCCTCCCGGTCAATACGACAGTTTAAATATTTTATTTAAAAATAGTTATAATAAAGACACCGAAATAAAAATTTTATTGGATAAATATAGGTCAGTGCCATCTTTAACTGATTTAACCGGAAGTGATAAAACAAAATGGTATACACATTTTCCAAACAATCCGATCGTTAATAAACCTGACAGGACAATCGACTATATTTTTTATTCAAATAAAATAAAATTGATAAATAAAAAAGTCAGATATGAAGATACTTTAAGCATATCGGATCATTTACCTGTTATCACAACTTTTAAAATTGATTAATTTTTTAATATTGCTCTGATGTGAGGCAGTTTGTCTTCATAGTTTTTCTGAATGAATTTAACCAGCTCTTCTCGGACTTCGCAGCGCAAATCCCAGCATTTTGAAGAATCATCAGCGCTGACCAGCGCCCTTAACTCCAGTGAGTTTTCTTTTGAATCAGTTACCTGTAGAATACAAACTTTACCATTCCAGTTTTTTGAAGCCTTGCATATTTCATCCAGTCTGTTTCTTACCTCATCAACCGGAATTGTATAATCCGTATAGATAAAAACTGTCCCTAGAATTTCGGATGATGCTCTTGTTAAATTTTGAAAAGGCTTTTCTATAAAATAATTAATCGGTAGAATAAGCTTTTTTTTGTCCCAGATTCTTACAACTACATAGGTAAGGGTGATTTCCTCTATCCTGCCCGATTCATTTTCAACGATTACCACATCATCTATCCTTATAGGTTGAGCAAAAGCGATTTGAAATCCCGCGAATAAGTTAGTTAAAAATTTTTGAGCCGAAAAACCAATAATTAGTCCGGCTACACCAGCAGAAGTCAATATTGTAGTGCCGATATATCTTATTTCCTTAAATCTCATTAAAATAATAGAAATTGAAATTATAAAGATAACGATTATGATTATTCTTTTAATGAATTGTATCTGAGTATTAATCTTTCTCGCACTTAAATTTTCCTTGTTATCTATACTGAATTTATATTTGACATAATCTTCGAGAATATATGCTACTTTAATCAGCATCCATGCTATAGTAACTATCAACAACACACTGAAAATATTTTGTAAAACATTAAACCATTCCGAAACCAATCTATTGAGTCCTGTAATGGGTAAAAATAAATTTACTATTAGCAGTGGGAAAAAAAATTTCAAAGGATTTTTCAAGTGCTTTATTATAAAATCATACAATGCTCTTTTCGTTCGCTTTATAATAATTTTAAAAATGAAAACAAACAAAAAATAAATGATTAAACTTGCCGGAATAAAACTTAATAAAATAATTATCGGTAATAAAAAATACTGCCAGTTATCTATTAAATAAAACATTACTTTTTATCTCCTTTGCAAAAGATGATCTATAATATAGATTAATAATTATTTTGATACAAGGGGAAAAATAAAAAACGGGACTGTCAAAAAGCAGTCCCGTTTTACTTTATTTTTCAGCAAACTTAGGCTTAAAAATCTCTAATAGTATAGGGATAATTGTTAACGCTCCAAATGCGCTTGTTAACATTGTCAATGTGATTAAAATTCCAAACGTACCTAAAATTATCAAACTCGAAAATAATAATACTCCAAAACCCAAGCCAACAGATAAGGCATTGTATATGATTGCCTTACCCGATGTTAAGAATGTCATTTCTATTGCTTTATCAACATCATTATAAATCTTCATATTATTTTTATAGAATGTCAATAAGTGGATTGCATAATCTATGCCCATTCCTGTTGTAAGGGAAGCGATTAATGCTGTTGCTATATTTAATTCCAGATGAAAGAATCCCATTATGGCAAAATTTGTAATTATTGATATGGTCAAAGGAATAACGCTTATAAAACCCGCTGAAAATGATTTAAATGAAATAGTTACTATAATAAAAATTATTAAAATTGAGATAAAAAAACTTGATATTTGACCAAACACTACAACATCATTTAGCTCATTGCCTAACATTGCAGTCCCGCCTATCTCAATATGATAATTTTTTGGTATATGATTTTTTGTATATTCAATGATATCTTTCTTTATTCTTTTTAATTCATTGCCGTTAGTCTCCTTCAATGTTATCGTTAATTTTGCCATTTTTGGTTTTATCTGATCCTGAGCTATCATCTCATCCATGTTCCCAGAATATAAAACAAGATACTGTGAAACCAATTGGCTTAATATCTCTTTTTTAATTTTCTTTTTTTCTTCTGTAGTTAGAGAAGTATATTCTAAATTTTTTTCTTTTGAATATGCGATTACATCATTTTCATTAATATTGTATTTATCACTATCCATAGGTATTTCATAGAAAGCTTCTCCATCTATATTATATTTTTTATTTAAAGCTTTTATAATATCTACAGCATTGGGATTAATTTTATTTGTAATAATGTTGGCAGATTTTAATATCTTAAAAAAATCTTCATATGTCATAGATTTTTTTATAAAAGTATTATAATCATCACTATCAGGATAATGCATTACCTGATTCATTCTTTTTATCATATCATTAAACCCGATCACCTTACCTACAGTGTCATATTTTTTGATCATATAAATCCCGAATTTATCCATAAAATCAAGTATTTCAGTCTTTGCCAGATCACCATCTTCTTCACCTATTATATTTATATATATAGTATCTGCCCCGGAAAAATTATTATTAATAAATTGAGTCGACTTTACGATATCAGAATTTTTTCTGAAATATTTTAATACATCAAAATCGATACTTATTTTTGTTATTCCATAAGACAAAAAAATTATTAATAAAATGAAAAAAATTATTATTTCTTTTTTTCTATTTTTTAAAGCCTTGATAATACGAATTAAAATTTTTTCAAAGAAAGGCAATTCATTTGCATTGTTATTTTCTATCCCTTTAAATTCATTTTTTGGTTTTAACAAAATTATTACAGAAGGAATAAATATAAGAGAAATAATAAATTCAATAATTACCCCGCTTCCTGTTAATATAGCAAATTCCTTTATGGGTATTATATCAACAGTCAATAATGAAAGAAAACCAAAAAATGTTGTCAATGCGGCTAAGAATACAGGCAATGCAACATTTTTAACGGTATTTAAAACAAGTGTTTTATTTTCCTCTTTAGATAATAATTTGTTGGCTTTACTTTTATCTTCCATATAATGAGCAATAACGTGTATACCATAGGCACTGCCTACTGCTATTAATAAAACTGGTATTATGGTGCCTATAAGAGTCAATTTAATACCAAAAAAACCCATAATGCCCATTATCCATATCGTTGATATAAAAACAGTCAGTAAAGGCAGCAATACACCTTTTTTGTTTTTAAATGATAAATATAAAATAATGATCACTACCACTATTACAATTGGAATTAATACCATTAAATCTTTTTTAATATATTCTGAAACAATTGCTTTTACAACCGGTTTTCCCGCATAATAGATCTCCATATCTTCATTCTTATTTTCATCTACGATTTTTTTTACTTCTCTATATGCAGCCATCTGCTCTTCTTCTTTAGAGTCACCAGCAAATGTTATTGATATTGATGAAGCAGAAAAATCTTTTGAATATATCGTTCCCTGAAATAGATCCCATGATAAGAGTTTTTCTTTAAACAATTTTAGCTCTTCTTCGTTTGTTGGAATATATTTTTCTATTTTTACAGGAGCAAGTCCGCCATCAATACCTTCGATCAACTCTATGTTTGTGATTGAATTAACACTGTCAAATATCTGCTTGTTTGAAATTTTAACAGTTTCATTCTGATTTACTTCTCCACTTTCGATATTATCCAATAAATCCGAATAATCGGTTTTATCATTTTCGTTGTTCTCTGTTTTTTCTTTTTTTTCTGTTTTGTCCTGTAATTCAGGTAGCTGAATATCTTCGATTTTTTTTGTCATTTTATCGATAGTCTGAAGATTTTCAATAGTCAGGATATTGCCGTTTTTTGATTTAATACCGACAAACATAACCTCGCCAGTATTGTATGTCTTTTTTATTTTTGCATCACTAATATAGACTTCATTTTTTTTAGACAGCATTTCTATCATATCGTTAGAAATTTTAATTTTAGTAATTCCATATCCAAAAACTAAAGTTATTATAAAAATTATTATTACGTTCAATAAAGGATACTTAAACAATTTATTAAGCATTTATATACTCCAGTTATTATTTATAAAAATCAAATCCCCATTTATAATTTATCTGAAAATAAATATTACTGTCATAATGATAAACCCCAAGCTTATCCTTTTGTGCTATTTGTATATGAGCCTTATCATTTTCCTTTTCCCAGGCAAAATAAAGATCGGCACCCACTGATAAAGCTAGAGAATCAATCGGAGAGAATTTGAATTCCGGGTTTACATACAGATTCCCATATCTTATTTTTTCACTCCTATCATACAAGAATGGAATTATATATGAAGCGGATAACGAGGGCTCTAGTTTAACTTGCTGTATCGTAATAGGAAACTTTAATGATGTCGAAAAACCCACACTTAATCCTTCTGTAATGCCGCCCACTTCGTTAACCATAGCACGGTAATAGTATTCTCTGTAGTAATTTTCCTTTTTGCCGATTTCAAAAGGAAACTCTTTGCCTCCAAAATCCGAATCTTTATAATCATCATCAACACTTATGTCATAAAAAGGAGAGAAATCCCCGAATGTTTGAAAATTAAAATAAAAGTCCTGGTTTGGTCCAAAATTAAAATCAAACCCGGCGCTCCATGACAGTTTATGGTTTTTTATATCATAACGGTTCATTAAATAATCTTCGCTCATTGCATAGCAAATTTCACCCCAGATTCCAAATCTGCTTATTGTAGTCTTAAAATCTGTCCCGAAATAGTGAATCCTGTTTTTTTTCAATTCTATTGAGTCTATAGTATAAAATAACGTATTGCCATAATATTTAACTGCGGATAGTTTTATGTCTGGTGTAAAATATTTGTCAAATCCGTATATGTAACTGAAAGAAAAATCTATGTATTGAAAATAAAAATTTAATTTTCCGCCAAGAGTAAATGTTGACGGATCATAATCAGGTAATTTTTCTTTAATATTCTCGATCTCAAGCTTTTCTTTAAGTTCTTCAATAAAATTAGTAGGATAAATATCTTTTTCTAAAAATGGTATATAAACAACCTGCATTGATAAGAAATTGACAGGAAAAAATTCAACAAAAGCTGACAAAATAGAATTTTTTTCTTTATCCGCTCCAACCGTATAATCAAAAGGATTCAGGTTATCTGTGGGGTTCATTTTATCAGCAGTCCCCCATGTGTAATAAAGATATCCTGCTCCAATGTTAAACCGCCAGGGGCTTAAAACAATGCTGTTTTCCAGAGGTTTTACTTTCAATATATCATTGATATCTCCAGATTCATTTACTATCGCATCGATTTCCCAATGAGCTTTAAGTTTTAAAATTTTATATTTTATATCGATCCCCAAATCATTATTAAACCTAGGCGCTTTAATATACCCATAGTAATCACAATGATCGTTTATTACCGGATAGTGATATATAAATGAATGATCACCAAGCAGAGAGAGCATAAAACCAATTTCGGATTTTTGGGATATTTTCGTTTTACTATCATCCGAAGGCTGATTTGACTCTATGTCATCAAGTAAGTCATTATAATCTATACTATTGATAGCATTGGCATTATCTTTTATTTCCTCAGAAATCAACAGAGATGAAAAAGCAAAGGATAAAATCATAATGATGATAATTTTAATATTGATATTCATTTTAATTAATCCTCCAAAATTTTTTTAATTTAAATTTTGGACTTCAAAGATGTTATCCTTTAACCCTGTGTTTATCTTAATATCTTCGATAGTCATAAGGGTTTGATGTTTTTCCTTCTGGTTTATGACTAAAGTTTTTTTAGGGACTAATACTCCCTGTATGTTTTCAACATTAAAAATAATTACTATTTTTTCTGGGTTACCCTTTTTATCATGTGGTATTGACTGATATGCTAAATAATTATCCATGCTTATCCATTTCTTGATATATGCATACGGAGCATTTTTATCAACCGGATATGCCTTGATAATGTAGAATTTCATACCAGCGTAATCTTTAACATTCAATGTTTCGTTTTCTGAGACAAATTCATAGGTAAAGTCTTCAAATTTATGATCTTCCATATCAAAATAATAAAGATCTGACCCCATGAATTTGCCGTCTTTATTATCTGATGCTATTCTTCTCACCTTTTTTAAAGCAGGCAGGTAAAGTCGTTGGACATTCTCTCCATTTTTTTCAACAATTGTTAAAAATTTTGTGCCTTTAACATCAGCGGGTTCTATAAATTCTGCAAATGAATTGGTCCCGTATGCTCCTTTTTTGGTAAACATTTTAATTATTCTTACCTGTTTGTTGCCATCCTTGTCGATTAAAATCATTTTTGTGTTTCCTGTCATGTCATCAGACTTTTTAAGATCAAAATTTTTTTTGGCTATCTCTTCGCCTTTCTTATCTGCAAAAGCAAAAAATGCAGATATCATAAATAAAAATAAAATAATAAAAATTTTCTTTTCCATATTTTTGTTTCCTTAAAATATTAAAAATATTTATTTAAATGGCAATTATACTCTTGCCTTAATGCTAAGCGCAAATGAGATAAAAGCCATTATTTCATTTAACTACTAACCAATTTGGCAAATCGGTCAATTTATTCAATAAAAAATGACTAATTTAGTTAATTAGTCAACTCAAGGATAAAAAAAAACAACCTCGTTTTTTTAATTATATAAATTATCTTTTCGCCAGTCCATAATAAATAATGTCCACAAATTTATTAATATCTATTTTATTATTTACATTTAGATTGAATATTTGTTTCAATGGCAAATACATAATTCCTATAATCATTTGTAATATCGATAATGCTGTTAATTCATAATTATCAACGGTAAAACAATTTTTATTCACGCCTTCAGTTAAAATCATTTTTAACATATCAATCATTTTAGAGTGAAAATTTTCAATTTCATCTTTAATAACATCTATATAATCAAAAATTTCTCTAATTATTTTATTATAAATATTAGCCTTATCGTTAAGCCATTCATTGGAAATTTTACAAAAAATAACAAATTTATCCTTCATAGAAATTTGCATATTGATTTTCATCTTTAAATCAGAAAATAATGCATTTAATTCATCGTTTAAGATAAGTTTAAAGATTTCTTCTTTGCTACTAAAATGATGATATAATAAACCTTTTGATTTATGACATGCTTTTGCTATATCATCCATAGTAGTTTTTTTATATCCATATAATTTAAATATTTCCTTGGCTTTTTCAAAAACAAGTGATTTAAAATCTATTTTCTCCATCAATATTTCCCTATGACTAAATTATTGACCAAATTGGTAAAATAGTCAATAATTTAGTCATAGATTTTACAATTATTTTACCGCTTTTTTCAACAAAAACTATTTATACTTAAAGGTTTCCCATTTGTTCTGTTAAAGCACCGAGTAGTCAATCAAAAGACTAATTGCAATGGGGTACTTTAGCAAAAAAGGATAAATACATATAATTCAACTTTTTTCTAATTCATCGACTATCAATTTTTTTACATGTTCGGCAAATTCACTATCTGTTTCATACTGACCTGGATATACGGGAGGCATTATGATACAATAAAAAATCCCTGGATTAATGACAAAACTGTTTCTGTTATTTCGTTCAAATAAACCTTTAAATATGACAGGAACAATTGGCAGATTGGCTTTTCTTGACAGATAAAATGCTCCAGATTTAAAGGTCCCAACTTTCCCGGTTTTTGTCCTTTCACCCTCAGGCATTATAAGCAAATTTCTTTCTCTACGTTTTAATATGTCAATAGCATTCATGAATGATCTTTTGATACTCTGATTGTTGGTCGTATCCATAGGGATTTCTCCAAAACGTGATATAACCCACCCATAAAAAGGTATTTTAAAATGCTCCTTTAACTGTATACCACGGGGACTTCCAGGCAAAAGGCAGCCACAAATAAATAAATCAAAAAATGAAACATGATTTGCGACATAAATAACGGGAAACGGCATTTTACCTTTTATATGATTTTTAACTATCGGAATCATCCATGCCGAGCAAACTACTATAAAGCAGTATATTTTTAGCATCGGATCATAAGCTTTTCGTGGAATAATTAAACTCAAAAATAAAACTAGCAATGTCAATGGTATAACTATACAATACCAGATCATCCAGATAAATAAAGATAAAAACCGTTTTAATGTGTCTTGCATTTTTTTATTTATAAACATCCATTTATTTATACCACAAAGGTATTTATAAACCAAATGTTTCCGTCTTTTATTTGTCTTTTCTTTCAAACTATTCTAATGCTGTAAACTTAGTCTTATTTTTTACTGTTTTCAAGTAGTAATCAATAACATCCGCAATGAATTGCGGGGAATTCTTTTGATTAAATTTCTGGCTGCTGATTTTATCCCTTATGGTATCGTTAATTAATTCAAAACCATATTTTAAAAATATCTTTACTTTTTTTATAATATTAATAATAATTAATCTCAATCATGGTAACCTTTTTTTGTTGTCTTATCTTATTCTATTTTCTTATTTTATTATAGGGACCATGTCTGTTTAATTAATAATTTTATATTATTAAAGATTTTAAATTTTTAGATAAACCTTTTAAGGAGAAAAATGTTGAGTGAAGGTGTAATAAAATTTAACATTAAAGAGTGGAAAAAATCAAAAAGCCTGGATAATCTTTTTTTTAAGGATATCGAATCGATTCGTAAAAAACTCCACCAAGTGGGATTGATAGGCTATGACAATAAAACAAAATTAGGCTATGGGAACATAAGCAAAAGATTAAGCGGGAATAATTTTGTGATTACTGGCAGTCAAACAGGGCATATAAAAGATCTGGATGGTAGTCAATATTGCATCATCAAGGAGGTTGATTTTACCTCCAATTCAGTAAAGGTAGAAGGTCCTATTGCGCCCTCTTCCGAGTCAATTACACATGCTTCATGCTATTATTCAAACGAAAAAATACAAAATGTTATACATATACACAACGAATCTTTGTGGAAAAATTTATTAAATGCTGGCTATCCATCTACTTCTGTCAATGCAGAATACGGAAGCAGGAAGTTATCTAATGAAATAAGTGATATTGCAAAAAATGCCGATAATTCAACACCTCATATTCTGGTTATGGAAGGGCACTATAGCGGCTTGATTGCATTCGGTAAAGATTTGGAGGAGGTTTATCAACTTATTTATAAACTCTATAAGGAATATGCACTTTAAAACCGATTAAATAATTATGAAATATGCAATAATATCCGATATTCATGGAAATCTTGAAGCCTTTAGCGTATTTTTAAGTCTTATTCCAAAATTAAAAATAAATAAGATCGTATGCCTCGGAGATGTGGTTGGATACAATGCAAACCCCAATGAAATAATAAATGCTTTATATAAAATTGAAAACCTTTTAATAATCAGAGGAAATCACGACAGAGCGGTATCAACAGGCGATTATATTGATTTTTCATATAATGCAGCCGAAGCAATACGTTGGACGATTAAGCATTTGCTAACAAAAAATAAAACTTTTCTTGATGCTCTGGATCGAGGACCTAAAATCGTCGATGATATATTTGGAATATGCCACGGATCCACATACGATGAAGATTTTTACATATTTACTAAACAGGACACAAAAATCGATTTTGCATGGATGCAGGATGCTGATATTCATTTGCTTTTTTATGGCCACACTCATCAACAAAAAGCCTTTGTTTTTGATAAGGAAAACAAACAATTATCGTTAAATAAAGAAAACATCATTAAAATTCAGAAAAATAATTACTATTTGATTAATCCAGGTTCAATAGGCCAACCCAGAGATGGCAATCCAAAAGGATCTTTTGCAGTCTTTGATTCAGAGAAGATGACTGTTAAAATTTACAGATTTGATTATGATATTAAAACAACCCAGCAAAAAATAATCGATAACAACCTGCCTTTCATTCTTGCAAGCAGATTATCCGTTGGAAAGTAAAAAACTCTTATTTTTACTACAGATTCGTTGATTAAATAACCAAATATATAATATATAACAGATCATCTCTTTGAAAATTGGAATCTTTTTCTTGCTTTTTTCTGACCGTACTTTTTTCTTTCAACCATTCTTGAATCTCTTGTAAGATAACCATTAGATTTTAAAGCCTTATGGTTATTACTGTCCAATTTATCTAAAACTCTTGATATACTGTGCCTAATTGCACCCGCCTGACCGCTTAACCCACCGCCTTTTACATTTACAACAAAATCATAATCCTCTTTATAATTGGTTACAACCAATGGCTGCTTTACAATCATCACATAGTTACCTGCAGGGAAGTATTCTTCAACAGGTTTTCCATTAACTATTATATTGCCTTTCCCTTTTACTAAAAAAACTCTAGCAACTGCAGTTTTTCTTCTTCCTGTCGATGTTATTGTTGCCTTCTTTGATTTTTCTTTTACTGTTGCTTTTGCCATTTATTTAACTCCTATTTTATTTCTACAGGTATCGGATTCTGACTAGCATGCATATGCTTTTCATCTTTATATACTCTTAAATTTCTAAATAATTCTCTGCCCAATGGACCTTTTGGCAACATGCCTTTAATAGCTTTTTCCAGAGGTTCATTAGGTTTTTTTTCAATCAATTTTGCATAATTTATTGATTTTAATCCGCCGGGATATTGAGAATGACTGTAATAGATTTTATCTGTAAATTTATTACCGGTTAAAACAGCTTTTGCCGCATTAATTATTATAACATTATCACCGCAGTCCAGATAAGGCGTATAAATAGATTTATGTTTACCCCTTAAAATATATGCGGCTTTAACGGCAACTTTACCTAAAGACTTGCCAGCAGCATCAATTATATACCATTTTTTTACTACATCTTTTGATGGCTTTACATTATAAGTAAGATCTTTTTTTAATTTCATTTATTATTCTCCGAATATTTTAGGAATGACGAATATATTATAAAAAATCTATTATGTCAAGGTTTTAAATACTCTATTAATATTAAGATTCCAAATTTTTTATTTTAGCCACTCTCAAACCATGCCTGCCGCCGTCAAAACCATTGGTTAAAAATGCATTTACAATACTCTTGGCAAGCTCAACACCAAGGACCCTGCCTCCAAGTGCCAAAACATTGGCATCATTATGCTTTTTTGTTATTCTAGCAGAATACTCTTCCGAACATAAAGCGCATCGTATGCCTTTTATCTTATTAGCGGCAATACACATCCCAATCCCTGTACCGCAAATCAGTATTCCTATGCCATTATTTTCGACAACCTTTTTTGAAACTTCAAATGCTATATCCGGATAATCCACAGGATCTGGAGAATAGGATCCGATATCCTCTATATCCATTTTTAATTCATTCTTTATATAATTGAATAATTCTTTCTTTAGATCAAAACCGCCATGATCACTACCAATATATATCATATAAACCTCTTTAAATAACTATTACTGATTTAATTAACATAAATTTTAAAAATCTGCCAATAATTTTTTTCTAAAAGCAATTTTTATATTGACTCTATTTTATTTTTGAGCTATAAATATCTTCCAATTTAAATAATTTGGAAGACCAGGCAAAAACCTGTCGGGTTGTTATCTGGTATGCCAACATTTGTTTTATTGCTTGCATGAGTAATAAAATAAGTGTTGGCTTTTTTTTAAAACATTGTAAAATTAAATTTTGGAGAATACATATGAATGGTTGTCATTTCGGTAGATTTTTTCAGGTTACTGTAGCCGGTGGATCATATCAGGATGGCCTACAGGCAGTATTACAGGGAGTCCCACCTGCTTTATATATAACAGAAAAAGACATATATGGTGATCTTTTATTGAGAAAACCTGGAGCTGATGAGCTGTCAAGCCCGAGAAAAGAACCTGACCTTCCAGTTATATATACCGGCATTAACACAAGCGATACGATCGCGGGTGCAAATAACAAGCATCATACCAACGGCACGCCCTTAACAATTTTAATCCCAAATCTTGACAGACATGACATCCATGTAAAGCAATATCAAGATACAAATAGGACACCCAGACCCGGTCATGCTTCATATGCATCGTTTGTGAAATACGGTCCGGATGACGATGCAATCGGAGCAGGAATATTCAGCGGGAGATACACATGTACAATTGTTGCGGCTGGATATATAGCAAAAATGATCCTTAAAAAATGTGGCATCGAGGTTTTTTCCTTTGTAAGAGAGCTTGCTGGTGTGAGATACGAGGGAGAGGATTTATCGTCATATAAAGCCAAAACGGATTCATTCAAACAAATGAGATGTGACTATGATCCTTTTTACCAGGAATTATATGTTAAAGGTCGCCTAAAAATGGATATGAGATTCCTTGAAAAAATGAAAGTTTTTGCAGAAATCGAAAATGAAATTGATGAGATAAGAAGCAAAACTCCAAAATTTGATAAAAATGATATAATTAAAAAATACGGCGTTCATCCTGTGGTTAATTGCCCAGATGTTGATATTGCAGAAAAAATGAATGAAGCAGCAAATAAAATTACTCAAACCGGTGATTCTTCAGGAGGAGTGGTAGAAGTTGTTGCTACAGGAGTACCTGTTGGTCTTGGTGAACCCGTTTTCCATAAACTCGATGCAGAGCTTGGCATGATGCTTGGTATAGGTGCCGTTAAAGGCGTAGAAATTGGAGCAGGTTTTAATGTTAAAAACATGACTGGTATTCAGACAAATGATCAAATAAGATCAAAAAACGGCAAGGTTATTTTTGATACAAATCAGGCAGGTGGTATTACAGGCGGTCTTGCAACAGGACAAGATATTGTGGTAAGACTTGCGGTAAAACCAACTCCTACGATAGCAAAAAAACAGCATACAATTGATAAATATACCCTTGAAAACAAAGAATTGTCCGCAATTACCAGAAGAGATCCAACAATTGTTGCTCGTATATGGCCAGTTGCAGAAAATTACACTGCAATGGTATTGCTCGATAACCTTTTAATGCACTATGGTTATCAAAAATTAAGAGAAATCATTGAAAAATGATTTCTAAATTATAAGAGGTTTTATTTTGACAAAAGGGCAGATTGAAGCACAGATCAGCGAAGCAATGATCAAATTCGAAAAAGAATATATGGGAAGAGGTCCTTTAGAAGCGAAAACCAATATAATAAATGATATGATTTTAGTAAGGCTTAAAGGAGTGCTTACTCCAGCCGAAGTCCAGCTTGCAAAAACAAACGACGGAGCGGATCTTATAAAGAAAACCAGAGTAAGATTACTTGAAAGTGCAAGAAATTTACTTGAAAATTTGATTAATGGTATTACCGATTGCCAGGTTATAAGTCTTCATTCGGATATAAGTACTAAAATAGGAGAAAGAGTTATAATCTTTATTTTAAATCAGAATTTTGAAGAAAGAATTTCAAAATAGTTTTACATAATTATTTAAGGAAAACAATAATTTGCAACCCTTAATAATTTTTTAATTGACTGCTGTTATTATTTTTTTTATAAATTAATATATAAATATTTTGGAAGACAGGATGAATGCCCATTAGGGTTGTTATCCGGTAAGCCAGCATCAGTTTCATTATCCCGGTAATTTTGTGATTGCCGTCATAATAAACCAGATGCTGGTTTTTTTTTAAATTTTTAACAAGGATCCAAGCGATGAATAATCAGGCTATTGAATTAAATGAAATCATAAAAAAAGAATCTGAGACGGTTCATTCATTATTATCTAAAAAAGGATTAAATATATTCTTTCCAAAAAAAGGAATCCTGTCACAGACTCAGGAAGCAAAGGGAAAGAAAATCAATGCAACAATAGGAGAGGCTGTTAATGATGACGGCGGACCTATGTACCTAACCAACATAAAAGATGAAATTAATATTAAGCCATCAGAAGCTTTCCCATACGCTCCAAGCTTCGGCAAACCTGACATGCGCAACAAATGGAAGACTCTTATTTTTGAAAAAAACCCTTCCTTAAAAGATAAAGAGATAAGCCTCCCTGTTGTTACAAATGCACTGACTCACGGATTGAGCATTGCAGGATACCTCTTTGTTAATGAAAATGACACTATACTAATCCCAGACTTATATTGGGAAAACTATGATCTTATATTTGAAAATGCCTACAATGCAAAACTTAAAAAATATCTTCTTTTTAATGACAATGGTTTGAATCTGGATTCGTTAAAAAAATCGCTTATCGATTCAAAGCCAGGTAAAAAAATCCTTGTTTTAAATTTCCCGAATAATCCAACCGGTTATACACCAACGATAGACGAATCAAAAAAGATAGTATCCATTATTAAAGAATCGGCAGAAGCGGGAAACAAAATCCTTGTCCTGCTTGATGATGCTTATTTTGGTCTTGTTTATGAGGACAACATTATAAAAGAATCATTGTTCTCGCATTTAGCCGATATACATGAGAATGTATTAACCATTAAAATCGACGGACCTACAAAAGAAGATTATGTCTGGGGATTCAGGGTGGGTTTCTTAACCTATGCCACTAAAAATGGCAGTAAAGAATTATACTCTGCTTTAGAGATGAAGACCGGAGGAGCGATAAGAGGAAACATATCAAACGCACCGCATCTTTCACAATCATTACTTCTTAATGCATATTCATTTCCAGATTACAATGAAGAAAAAGAAAAAAAATATAATATACTTAAAACTCGATTTCTAACTCTAAAAAAAATATTTACAGATAAAAAATATGAAGAATACTTTAAACCTCTGCCGTTTAACTCAGGCTATTTTATGTGCATAAAATTAACGGACGGCATAGATGCCGAAGAATTACGTGTCACTCTGTTAAATGAATTTGATACCGGTGTAATAAATATGTCAGGAGTTATTCGCATTGCTTACTCTTCAGTCAGTAACGACAAACTGCCTGAGCTTATAGAAAATATTTATAAAGCATCTGCGTTTATTAAAGGGAAAAACTTAACTGTATCGGCTAAGAAGTGAACTATGGATAAATTATTTAAGGGAATAATAGAATTCAGTGAAAAAGATTATCAGGAATATGAGGAGCTTTTTAAAAAAATCGGTAACTCTCAAAAACCACATACTCTTTTTATCGGATGCTCCGATTCTAGGATTGTCCCAAACCTTATAACCAAAACGCTTCCAGGTGAATTATTCGTTATACGCAACATTGCCAACATTGTACCTTACTATAGAGAAACAGAAGAATTTGTATCCACGACATCTGCAATAGAGTATGCTCTTTTGATCCTCAATGTGGAAAACATTGTTGTGTGTGGTCATTCAAATTGTGGAGGCTGTGATGCTTTTTACAATGATGAATCTTTTTTTAAAAACATCCCACATGTAAAGAAATGGTTAGAATTAGGCATAGAGGTAAAAACCGAGGTTGAAAAAAGAATGCCTAATGCAGATGTCCATGTTAAAAAATGGCTCACTGAGCAGATCAATGTAGTCAAGCAGATGGAAAATCTATTCACATATCCTTTTATCAAAGAGCGTTACGAAAAAGGTACGGTAAAAATTTTCGGCTGGTATTATGTCATTGAAACCGGCAAAATTTACAATTATGATACTGTAAAAAACAATTTTCAGCTTGTGACTTAACAACTATTCTATAGCTTATTTTTTTCTTGATTAAACCAGTCTTAAAGATTAAACTGACATTATAAATTCTATTATTCATTAATATATAATGACCTGAGATTTTATCGACCGGCATAAAAACATTATGCAATGATAAATTTCAATGGCAAATTTGAGATTTCTTAAAAAATAAATTTACAAATTCTTTTTAATTATATAATCTTAAAAAAAATGATTAACAGGAGAAAGTTTATGGCTGAAAAAATCAAGATAATGATTGTCGGTTATGGCAATATCGGAAGAGGAGTCAATCTTTCAATAAAGCTAAACCATGATATGCAATTAGCCGGTATTATGACAAGAGATCCCAACAGGGTTAAAAAAGAAATAAACAATATTGATATTTATAAAATCGATGATTATGAAGCATTAAAAAAGACTGATGTTGCAATATTATGTGGAGGCTCAAAAAAAGATTTGCCAGAACAGGGACCAATTTTTGCAAAGTATATTAATACGGTCGATAGCTTTGACAATCATAGTGAAATATTAAATTATTTTAAAGTCATGGACAAAACTGCAAACGAATCAAAACATGTTTCAGTTATTTCAACGGGATGGGATCCTGGTACATTCTCCTTGCAGAGAGTACTGGGAAATGCATTCATACCAGGAGCAAAAACATACGGATTTTATGGTCTTACTGAAAAAGGCGGCTTAAGTATGGGGCATTCTGATGCATTGCGAACTATTAAAGGAGTAAAGGATGCACGGCAGTATACCCATGCAATACCAGAAGCCATAGAAAAGGTCAGAGCAGGTAAAAATCCAGTATTAAAACCCGGCGATATGCATATCAGAAGATGCTATGTTGTTGCAGAGGAAGGCGCCGATAAGGCAAAGATAACAAAAGAGATAATATCAATGCCTGGATATTTTAGCCCTTATAAGACCTTTGTTGATTTTGTAACTCAGGAAGAGCTCGATACTAAATTTGCAGGATTCCCGCATGATGGTTGCGTTATAGGCGCTGGTACAACGGGGAATTCCAACAAAGCACTTATCGAATATAAAAATGTTTGGGATAGTAATCCCGAAGCCACTGCCAATATTTTGATAGCTCATGCAAGAGCCGCTTACAAATTTTATAAAGAAGGCAAATCAGGCGCATTTACAATACTAGACATCCCAGCGACTTATTTAAGTTATCATACCAGACTGGAATTAATAGAGCAATTCATGTAGGAAGATTTTATGAAAAACGATAATCTACGATTATTTGATAAGTTAGCCGACAATTCAATCAGAAAAATATTATCATTGCATGAAACCCCCTTTTATCTTTACGATGAAAAACAGATTATAGAACGATGCCGTGATGTAATGAATATGCCTAATGCATTCGGCATAAAACCAAGATATGCGATGAAAGCAAACTCAAATAAAACAATTTTAAAATTAATTGCCAGACAAAATCTTAACATCGATGCGAGCTCTTTAAATGAAGTACGTAGAGCAAACCTTGCTGGTATAAAATATAATAGGATTATGCTTACTACTCAAGAAGTACCTTCCGGCAAAAATCGGAAAGATCTTGAGCGTATGATTTTAAAAGGGCTAAAGTACAATGTTTGTTCAATAAGACAACTTGAGTTAATTGCCGACTTTGCATCAAAAAATAAAGTCAAGCTTGCCATGAGAGTGCATCCAGGAGTAGGCTCAGGTGAGTCATCGACTCGCAACACAGGTGACAAGTATTCATGCTTCGGCATTCATTTAAGCGATATCGATAAGGCTTTGGAAATAACAAAAAGCAAAGGTATTGCAATCGATCTTGTGCATGTACACATAGGTTCAGGGGGAGATCCCGAAAAATGGAGGGAAAACATCGACAGGGAGCTTGGGTTTGTTGAAAAATATTTTCCTGATACAGTAACAATTAATTTTGGCGGCGGTTTTAAGGTTGCCAGAATGCCAGACGAAAAGCCAGCTGATATTGTTGAGCTTGGTAATTATGCAAAAAAACGCATCGAAGAATTTTATAATAAGACAGGAAGAAAACTTGTAATGGAGGTAGAGCCTGGTACTTTTATTATGGCAAATGCGGGTTATTTAATAACCGAAGTGATTGATAAAAAACAAACAGGAGATGACGGCTTCAAATTCATAATTATTAATGGCGGCATGGAAGTAAACACAAGGCCGCTTTTATACGGTTCAAGGCATCCTTTTTATATTATCAATAAAAAGGGAGATTTGATTTTTAATGAATTTGATTTGAAAGATAAAAAAAGAGGTCAATTTGTTGTTGTCGGAAGATGTTGTGAAAGCGGAGATTCTCAAACTCTTGACAGCGAAGATCATATAACGCCTAGAGATATGAATGAACCGCAAATCGGTGATTATTTTATTATTGGTGGAACAGGGGCGTATTGTTCAAGCATGAGTCCTTTCAATTATAATTCTCATTTGCAGGCAAGTGAGGTTTTACTCAAAACCGATGGTTCAATCAAATTAATCAGGAAGAAGCAAACTATTAAACAATTGCTGCAAAATGAAATTTAATTAGTCTAATAATGATCAAACTAGCTGTTTATCCTTTTATTAGGGCGAATTTTGATCTATTCATTTGATCTCCTCTTTCGCTATTTTTCGTATAACGGTTAGTATAAAAAAATAGTAGCCGGCTTCGCGGCATTTCTCTGTAAAATTTCAAAAAAGTTGAAGCGGGCTACAAAATTTATTTTTACCACTTCCCCGGCTATTATTTTTACACATTGTTGGATGTTCGCACCTTATTTTAATGGCCCGAATAATCAAGGTGATATATAGTAATATTTTAAATATCATTAATTTTCTTCAATGCAAAAGAAGGAGCTAATCTTGATATAAGATAAAGTAATTTAATACCTGCCACTTTAATTTCTGTATCACCTTTTTCTAATCCAATAATCATTTCTTTTACGGCTTTCTCAGTAGTTATAGCAATCTTTGGAGGATTGCCATCGTGAAAAGGAGTGTCTACTGCTGGCATTAATACTTCTATTATCCTTACTTTACAATCCTTCATTTGAATCCTTAATGTTTGAATGAAAGAATGCAATGCTGCTTTTGTAGAGCAATAAATTGGATATACCGCTTTGGGAGAATAAACTAATCCTGTTGTAATATAAATTATTTTTGAGTTAGGATTTTGCTCTAACATGGGTATAAATAATTTTGTCAATGCAATAGGTCCTAAATAATTAGTTTTCATTTCTAATTCTGCTTTTGCTAAAATCTCGCCATCAGACAAGAAGTTAGTTTTATTTACAATAGCAGCATTATTAATTAAAATATTACATTCAGGAAATGATTTTTTAATATAATTAAAAAGCCTTTCGCATTCACTTATACTTGAAATATCACATTGATAAGTATGCAATGAAGGAATTAATTTTTTTGCAGATTCTAATTTCTCCTTTGAGCGACCACAAATTATAATTGTGTTGCCATTATTAGCTAAATATTTAGCTGTTTCGAGCCCTATTCCCGAACTTCCTCCTGTTATTAAGATTGTGTTTCCTTTTAATTTCATTTTTTGTCTCCTTTTAAATTAATATTTAAGAGACAATAATACAAGCCAAGAAACATCTTGTCATTAACCTATGTTAATAAGACCCATTTTTTTTCTTATTCGGCTTAATGCGACAGGTGTAATTCCTAAATAAGATGCAATATAACGCTGTTTTAACCTGTGCTCAATATTTGAGAACGTTTGCCTGAATATATTATATCTTTCTTCTGCATCATGAATAAGTAATTCTCTTTCACGACTCTCTTTCACACAATAACCTTTCTCTAAAAGTGAAATTAAAAATAATTTCCAGCAAACATGGCTGTTTAATAAACGTTTCCAGTCGTTATAATTTAATACTGCTATTATAGAATCTTCCAAAGCTTCGATATAAAAGAATGACTCTCGTTTCTGAATCATCGCGCTATATGAGCTTAGCGTTGATCCTTCAGGCATAAACCCTTTTGTAAAATCATTCCCCTTCTTATCAATATAATAATATCGAAATAAACCTTGTAGATTGAATGCAAACTTGTCTGGTATATCTCCAGCATTAATAAAGTGTTCGCCCTTTTTTATGTGTTTAATTGTACAATTTTTTAAAACCTCAGTTTCTTGTTCGGCGGGCAAATCAATAATTGATTTTATTATCTTAATGAATTGGTCTTTCATGATCGCTAAATATTGTTTGATAATTTGGCATATAATACCTACACCCGCTGATATAAGACGTAAAAGTACGACCTTTATATCAACTCACAATCATTATATCAAAAATTATTAATATAAACAAACTTATTAAACAAAATTTCTACCAGCAATTTTATGTGTGCGTTACGATCCCGCTCCTTTTTGTTGAATCCAGCTTGCTGATAGAACCAATAAGTTTAACTATACACAAAAAGGTGCACGATGAGCAGCACCGAGGAGCACAAGCTTGAGTACCCGAAAGCTGAGCACCGCAGCATTAAATTGCTGTTAGACGCTGCTGAGCTTGATTAACTCATAAGCATTCTTCTCTTTTATTTTAAACAAACAGTATAATTCCTTATTCTTTTTATTGAGATTATAATTATTTTAGAAATCAGAAGGTTCTTTAAATTTATAGCTTCTTTATTTCTACCTCTCAAAACTCCACAATTATAATATCAATAAGCAATAAATACAGAACAAAAAAAGCCTAAGCTCAGTTGCGTCTAACGGTACTAGCGTATGCGCAGTATTTTGTCGCTTAGAAAAACAAACAAACGAA
>CAZHHK010000020.1:0-31911 GCA_964531405.1 uncultured Spirochaetales bacterium
AATATTTTTATCATTTTTATTTTCTTTAGGACACAATATTTATTATACCACCAAAAACAAGTATTAAGCTAAAAAATTAGTAGTCTCTATTTAAATTTAAAGCTAGACTTTTTATAGAATATGATGATATAGTAAAAGAGGCTTATGTATATTATTTATACGAGGATAGTCTATGAGTGAAACAAAAAAAATAGAAGTGAAGCTGTTTCTTAAAATAATACTAATCATACCGGCTGTAATAATTCTTATAGGATTAAGCCTTTTCGGTTATTATTATTTTACAAAAGAGAGTGTTGATAGATATATCACAAAAAATTATACATGCTATGTTAAAATAAATTCTTTATCATTGGTTTATAATAATCTTATTGAATTAAAGGCAGCCGATGTAATTTTATCTCAAGGGTCTTTAAAAAATATATATAAAATACTTCTTGATATAAGGAATTCAAAGCTTGCAACCAACAGGATAATTTCCTCACTTTTAAATATGAAAGCCAATTTGATAATTAATAAAGATTATTCTTCGTCATTGCTGATTGATATAGGATTTAAGTCCATGTTGTTAAGAGTCAGTAATTTAAATCCTGAATTTGTTATTAAACTTCTTGGTACTCAGGATGTTTTTTCAATAAGATCAATCAAACACGATAAATACAATATTTTAGAGTTTAATCTAAAGAAATCCGGACAGGTTTTTTATGTAAGCATAAACAAAAACCTTTTATTTATAGGGTTAAAGCAAAGTGATATAGAATCGATTTACAATACAAAAAAATCGGGCGAGAGTATTTCCAACGATCCTTCATTTTACTCCATAAAAAATCAGGTAAGCTCCGGCAGCATGGCAAATATCTACTTTAATACTGGTGATATGATTAATTCTTTTACATCCAATTTAACAGGGTTACAGCATATTTTTTCAAAACTGAAATTCAACGACAACAGCGCCGTATCACTAAACATATCCAATGAAAACATTTCATTGAATACATTTACCAGATGTTCCAGCGAAGATGATAAATTAAACAAGTTTTTATCAAAGTCTCCTTCAAGAACGGATATAATTACATACCTTCCTCCTGAAACAAGTCTTTGTGCATCGATTAATTTTGACTCCTTTGAGGAATTATACAAATTACTCTTATATATAGAAGAAGGTAAATTTGATAAAACAATAACCAATATAGACAATGCCAGCAAATTGGTTTTTAAAATCGGGATAGATGAACTATTATTCAGTTGGATCGGACGTGAGATAGGCACTTTTTATGCCAATGACGTAAACAATCCTGTGATATTTATAAAGATAAAAGACAGGAAAAAGCTTGATTTCGCCTTTGATGCCATATTCGCTTCCATTTTAGCTGACCAGGATAAAGCTCTTGTTTATGATGATGTAGAGTTAAAAAAAATTAAATTTCCTGATTTTATTCGATCTGTTATTTCATCATTCACAAGCAAGTATATAGATGCACCGTATTATAAAATCCTGGATGACTATATATTTTTCTGTATGGATCCTGTATCTCTTGCTAACATGGTACGTAAAAAAGAGCACAATGTTGTTTTATACAAGGATGCAACCTATCAAAAAATTTCATCTAAAGTGGATGCTAACTCAAATATATTTCTCTATTTTAACTCAAGCGAACGGCTGCCCTTAATCTTTAACAGCAACCCAATGCTTGCTTCCATAATAAAGCTTTATGAAAAAGGAGTAATGACGATAAACTTAAATCAGTCGACTTTGAAGATCGATTTGAATGCCGCAGGGATAAATGTTAAGAAAATAACAACATATCCGGGATTCCCCAAAAAAATAGATCAGACCATCACCTCTAACATAATATGCAAAAACATTACAGGCACAGGCGTTAATGAATTGGTCTTTACCACAAACGACAACAAGCTTAACGCTCTGGATATTAACATGAATAATATTAATAATTTTCCGGCTAAATTTAATAACAACAATGAATTCGATCCGATTGTTGAAGATGTTGATTCGGATGGGATGAAGGAAATTTATATTTTTACAGACAATGGTGATCTATATAAATTTGATGCTTTCGGTAATATTATCGAAGGCTACCCGTTTAATACCGAATGTAAATCATCATTCAACCCGGTAAGGTTAAATAAAATGCTACTTTTATATTCAAAAACAAAAAATAGATTAGTCGCATTCGATAAAGACAAAAATTCTCAAACCCTGAATTTTGAATTTAAAAACAATCTTATCTATCCTCCGACTGTTTTTGATGATATAATCGCATTTTATCCTAAAAACATAACAGGCACAATTTATGTTACAAACACGTCCGGTGATTTGTTAAGTGGCTGGCCTAAAGAAGCATCCGGAGTGGGTTACGGCTCTCCTGTGATCGCCGATATCAAACAATATGGAATCAACAATATAATCTTTTTAACTCAATCAGGGAAATTAAACGTCTGGAAGTTTGACGGAAATACAGAAGCAAATTTTCCATTACAGCTTGACGGGGTATACTATTGTCAGCCGGTTGCAGGAAACATTATTAAAAGCGGCAACAATGAAATTGCTGCATTAAATAAAGACGGACAGGTTACCATTATAAATAGTGACGGAAGTATAGCAATGAAAAAACAGATTAAAGATGCTGACTCGAAAGACAGACAAATAATGCTTTTTGATATTAATTCCGACGGATTACAGGAAATATTACTTTACGCAGGTAAAGACAGCATTATTGCTCTGGATGGTAAATTAAATATAATTCCTGGATTCCCTGTAAAAGGAATAACAAAACCGGGATTTACCGATTTTAACTCTGATGGCGATATCGAGATGGTAACCTCAAGTCTTGATAATAATATCTGGATTTATTCTATACCAAGATAATGGAGAATCAAACATGAAAAAGATATATTTTATTTTTATATGTTTTTTAATTATCGCAAATTGCCTAACAACCAATGAAAAAGTTTATTACAATACAGATCCCAAAACTGTTGAAAAAATAAATGATATAGAAAAACTATTGCTTGAATATAAATTTGGGGACAATATAAATAAAAAAGATCTCTCACAGGAGATTAAGTCCCGTATAGCAGAATTATCAAAATCCGTGAAGAATATCAAGCAACTTGATGCGAAATTATCTGGATTGGGAGGAGAATACGAATTCAGTCAGAATAATATTCCAAAAGTAAAGGGATATATATCCGATATTGAAAAAAAATATGACAAAGAAGAATTATTGTATATTCTAAGAGCACTGCTTGCAAAGGATGATAGCGAAAAAGAGAAACATCTGCTTATTGGATTGAATAAAGCCGATGACAATAATAAAATAAAGCTATATTTAGCTGATATTTATTTTGACAAAAGGGATTTTAAAAAAGCAACAGGGTATTATGATGAAGCATTAAAAAACCTTCCTTCATTCTATGAGATATATTATTCGAAAAAAAGGAATCTGTCTTATCAATTAATTAAAATAAAATTCAAGAATACTGGCAGTTATAATCTCGTCAAAAAAGATAAATTGACTATCGCCGATGCCATACAATTAACATTAAACGAAACCGATTTTCTGGCTAAAATAAACAAAGAAGACTCGATGGATAATATTTTCAAAACTTTACTTTCAGATAAATATTTTATTAATACTGCTAAATTTGCTCTCTCAGGAAATATAGAGAGAAAAGACATTGCATTTTTTATAGTAAATGCTATTGCAGCGATGAGTAATAATTCTCAATTATTGGACAAATACAAGCCGGACTATACCTATAGTCGTCATGTTGAAAGTAAAGCAAGCAGGATAAAAGATGTTAAAGCATCCGACTATTATTTTAACGCATGCATGATTTGTATAGAACTTGAATTAATGGATCTTATGGATGGCGAGAATTTTTATCCTAAAGGAAATATCAGTGGCATTGATTTTTATATCATCCTAAAAAAAGCCGCAGAAAATTTATAATTTTACCTTAAGGATAAACAATGACTAAAACGCCAATCTTTAAAAACATAAGAAGTCCGCTAGAAAAAAGAATAGCCGATCTGTTATCAAAGTTGACTCTTGAAGAAAAAATTTCACAGCTTATTTATATAAATAAACCTATCGAACGCCTGGGCATAAAAGAATATAACTGGTGGAGTGAATGTCTTCACGGAGTAGGTAGGGCAGGAGTGGCAACAGTTTTTCCGCAGGCAATAGCTTTAGCCGCAACATTCAACCCCGACTTGATCTATGATATTGCAACAGCCATTTCAGATGAAGCCAGGGCAAAGTATAATCTTGCCATAAAAAAGAATAAAATCTCCAGATATTTCGGTTTGACATTTTATTCACCAAACATAAATATTTTCCGTGATCCAAGATGGGGCAGGGGACAGGAGACTTATGGGGAGGATCCGCATTTAGTCAGCAGTATTGCAGTAAATTTTGTGAAAGGGTTACAGGGTAATAATAAAAAGTATTTAAAAATTGCAGCCTGCGCAAAGCATTTTGCTGTTCACAGCGGGCCTGAAAGCTTAAGACATAATTTTGATGCTATAGTTTCCAAAAAAGATCTTTTTGAAACATATCTTCCTTCTTTCAAGGCTTTAGTCGATGCAGATGTTGAAGGATTCATGCCCGCTTATAATAAGATAAACGGTATTCCATGTTCGTGCAATAAATATCTTCTAGTTGATATCTTACGGAATTTATGGGGATTTAAAGGGTATACGACTTCTGATGGGTGGGCTCTTAATGATATTCACGAAGACCAGAAGTATACTTCTTCCCCTGAAGAAACAGCAATTGCCGCCATAACAAACGGATGCAATATGGAGCTGGGGTCAACCGAAAATTACTTAACATTGGTGGATGCCGTAAAAAATAAAAAACTTGATGAAAAGATTATAAACGATGCATTGTTTTATGTATTGAAAACAAAATTTAAATTGGGTCTTTTTGATCCTCATAATAAAAATCCTTATTCAAAGATAAAGGCTAGTGTCATCAATTGTAAAAAGCATAAAAAGCTTGCAAAAAAAGCTGCAATAGAGTCTATAGTATTATTAAAAAATAAAAACAATATCCTTCCTTTGAGTAAGGACATAAATAATCTTGGAGTTGTCGGTCCTCATGCTCTCAATACTGAGATACTGCTTGGCAACTATCATGGATTAAACAGCAATATGCCTACAATTTTAGAAAGCATTGTTGGTAAATTAAATAAAACAACTTCCATATACTATAATCACAGCATACTTTCAGATAGGAAGAATCCAAACCCGATAGATTGGTCTTTTGTAGAAATAAAGAAAACCGATGTAACAATTGTTGTTGCTGGATTAACCCCGTTGCTTGAAGGAGAAGAGGGAGATGCAATAGCTTCAGACAGTCTTGGTGACAGGAAGGAAATCGGACTACCTATACATCAGGTAGAATATATTAAAAAAATATGTTCAGCGGGAAAACCTGTTGTCGTAGTATTAACAGGCGGTAGTCCAATGAGCATCCCTGAAATCCACGATATTGCTGATGCAATTTTGTATGTTTGGTATCCTGGTGAATGTGGAGGAGAAGCGATTGCCGATATACTATTCGGTGATGCTGTCCCTTCAGGCAAACTTCCATTTACCGTACCATCATCAATGGATCATCTGCCGGATTTTACGGATTATTCCATGGTAAACCGAACATACAAGTATGCAAAAAACAAACCCCTTTATCCTTTTGGATTTGGACTAAGTTACACAGACTTTTACTATGATGATTTAAATTTAAAATCGTCATCTCTTGGTGAGAATGAAAGCTTGATTATAAATTTTGTCGTAAAAAATATTGGCAACAGAGCCGCTTTTGAGACTGTTCAAATTTATATTTCATGCCTGAGCGCTGATTTTAGGGTACCAATTTACGAATTAAAGGCTTTTAAAAAAATATTTTTAAAAGCCGGCGAGGAAAAAAAAATAAATTTTATAATTGATAATGAATCCTTAAAATCTATAAACGAAAACGGCGAAAAGGTATTGATTAAAGGCAATTACAGGATTACAATTGGAGGATGCTCTCCTGGTAATTGGGATAAAGATTTGCAATCATCCAATGAGTTATCAGCAAATTTTAAAATAATTTGATTAAATTCATTAATAACAAGTCGTATTTTATCACAAAAAAAACAATTGTTTTTTCCATTGGTTTTGCTATAATCATCGCAATTTTTGAATTTTTCAAGGAGAGATCTATTGAGACGGCAGATTGTACCGGATGGAGCAGATTCATTAACCTATGAAATAAGGGAAATTGTTAATATCGCGCTTGAATTGTCAAAGTATGGTTTAAAACCTGTATATGAAAATATTGGAGACCCGGTTGAAAAAGGTGAAAAAGTAGCATCATGGATTAAAGAAGAATTAAAAAGTTTAATAGATAATGATATGTCATGGGCATATTGCAATACACAAGGTGTGCTTGAGACAAGGAAATTCATTGCTAATTTGACTAACGCAGAGGGCGGAGCTCAGATAACAGAGGATGATGTTTATTTTTTTAATGGGCTTGGGGATGCGATTGCTAAAATATTCGGTTTTTTAAAACGAGAAGCAAGAGTTATAGGTCCGACTCCGGCTTATTCTACTCATTCATCTGCCGAAGCGGCTCATTCGGGATATGAACATCTTACTTATAGATTGATTCCTGAAAAAGATTGGATACCAGATATCGAAGATATTTATAATAAGGCAAAATATAATGATTCGATAGCAGGCATTTTACTGTTAAATCCTGGCAATCCAACCGGTGCGATTATCCCACGTGAGATATTAAAAAGGATATGTGAAATAGCAGAAGAATTAGATTTATTCATTGTATGTGATGAAATATATTCCGAACTCGTTTATAATCAAAATGAAAGGACACGGCTGTGCCAGGTTATAGGCAATACTTGTGGAATAAGTCTTCGCGGTATCAGTAAAGAATTACCTTGGCCTGGATCTAGATGTGGCTGGATTGAAGTGTATAATAAAAATAAAGATAAACAGTTTCAAAAATATATTGAGACAATACTAAAAGCAAAGAGACTTGAAGTATGTTCAACAACATTGCCGCAGATGTCAATACCAAGAATATTTGGTAATCCAAAATATGCTGAACACAAAAAGGAACGAACAGCAAAATATCATCTCCGTGCAGAGGAAACTTTTAACATTTTTAATAACACACCCGGTATATTGCCAATTAAACCTAAAGGTGCATTTTATATGACAATATTGTTTGATGAAAATGTATTGAATTCAGATCAAACACTTGAGATAACAGTTCCGACAATTAAATCTCGTATTGAAGAGTTATGTTCTGTAAAAAACATAGAAAATGATAAAAGATTTGCATATTATTTGCTTGGAAGTACAGGCATCGTTGTTGTGCCTTTGACAGGATTTTATTCAAAGTATAAAGGTATAAGAATTACCCTTCTTGAAGAAGATGATAAAAAGAGGATTGAGACATTTACAACGATAAAAAATAAAATGGTTGAGTATATTAATTCATCAAAAAAAAAGTAATAGTCTAAATTTATATATACTATAAATATTCAATGACATATCTTTTGTTATAAAAATATAAAATTTAAAATGAGCAAGACTCTAGAAAATGCATGATTCTTTGCTACTTAAAAACTTCTCCGGCTTCCCTATACCATAAGACGAAATCCAGATGGTCTACGGGAATATCAATAGCAATAGCAAAATCAATAAGTTTTTTCTCAAGATCAAGATAGATTTTGCGCGAAATTGTTTTAGGGATTTCTTTAATCACCTTGAGAATCATCATGTTTTTTAGTATATGCCTGTCAAGAATCGCAATGTCATATCCAAAGCCTATATTTCTTAAAAAATGGCTGGCTTCTTTGTACCCGATACCAAGAATGTTTTGAAAAAGCCAGTCTCTTCTTTCAATATTGCTCTCGATTTTATCGAGAACGGGTTTTATGTAAAATTTTCCACAGATAAAAAATTTAGTTCTAGCGTCGGCAATATATCTTGCTTTGTTATTCATGAATCTAACGTTACGTATTTCTTTTGCAATTTCTGAGATGGTGCCATTTATAAGAAGATCTTTTTTTACAAGAGTTTTTACAGCTTCCCAACATATCAGAGCCTTTGACTGTGGTGTTAATATGCAGAATACAAGTTCTGCAAAAAGCTCGGCATCACTTGCGGTATTCCAGATATTTTTGAATTCAGCGAGTCGTGTTTTTATTTTATCATTAATCTTTTTGTAAATTTGTTTTATTATGCTTATTTCTTTTTGATTGTATCTCATTCTTTAAAAATCCGGCATGTTATTCTATCAAATCTTTAAACGTGGAGTATTCTTTTGCAAGCTCATCCTGAATAAGATACTTATCTCTTCCGATGTTTAAGTTAAACCTATTTAACAGATTGATAACATCTTTAATATTTAAAGACCCTTTTATATTCATTTCTGCTATGAGTTGTGTTGTAACTGTCTTAAATTCCGAGGGAGATAAATCTTCAAACACCGAGTTAATAGTTTGCTTGTCCTTGCTAGAAAGAATGTTATAATCGATCTTAATGTTTTTTAATATATCGATAAGGAATGCTGTCCTGTCATCGCCTTTAGGATTAAAAAAACCAATTTTTATTTCCAGTCTTCGTATAAAATCTGGTAACAGTAAATCAGGTCTACTTGTAATAAAAACCCATAATATCTTTCCGCGGTTTTTGGGATCGCCTATCATTTTTATAAAATTGCCGGTAAGTCTTTTTTCCGTCTCGTGGACTTCCTCGCCTCTGCCGCCAAACATTGTGTCAGCCTCATCTATAAATACTATAACGTTTTTGAATGATTCGAGGACATTCTTTATTCTTTCAAAAATTATATCAGTCTCCCCAAGGTATTTTTGCCTCATATTTTTAAGCTCTATGCAAAGCCAACCAAGCTCTTTTGCAAAAGCCTCCATGATGTATGTTTTGCCTACCCCGTTGCGTCCCGATATTAAATAGCCTCTGGGTATTATCGAAGGAATTCCGAGTTTGATTATTTTTACCTGCCGTGAAAGTTCTTTCTTTAAAAGGGACATTCCTATTACATCATCGAAAGAATGATCAGGGTTTATGACTCTTATGTAATCTCCGATATTTCCTTTAATAACATCTTCGGTTTTTGATAGTATGTCTTTTTCGTTTATTGGAGTTTTTGCATACTTGTTTCTAAGGAGTATATGTCTGATACCATTAAGATTCAAGCCTGCAGTAAGATCAGACAATCTGTCAATAGAAACATTCGAGGTTATTTTTAACCTTTTTATCTCTTCATCGATGAAAGCTTTTCTCTTTTCAAAATCAGGATAATTTATAACTATATTGTCGATAGATGGTAGATTAACGAGCGAGTTATGAATTTCCGAAACTGTCTGAGATATAAGGATTAAAATATCATGGGATGTGATAAAATATTCTTCACAAAGCCAATCTCTTAAGAATACGAGTTTCTGTCTGTCAATTTCTGTCATATGTGCTATTTCAGCATTGGACACAATTGTTTCTGCATGCTCTATAATGAAGGTAAAAGGTTTATCAAACGGTTTTTTAAGGTCTTTGGTCATGCTCATTTTTGAGGCTTCTTTCATGAGTTTTAAGCCTTCGATTACAGACATTCTGGACTGCGCTACAGATTTAATAACCCAGCTTCTTTTTTCATCCATTGTATCAAAGAATGAGAGATTGACCGCTATTGTTTCAATAAACATGTCCCTTTCATTGTTGTTTATAAACTCAATCCCGTTGGCAAGACTGAATTTTATAATGATTCTGTTTGCTGAGAGTCTTTTAACAAAGTAATCGGAGAGATTATAATAATCATTATCGATTTTATATATATCATATATATTGCCTGAAAAAATAAATTGATTATATTCGTTTGATAGAAATTTTGATGCAAAATCTTTATAAAATATTTCGTCTTCCATAAATTATTTCACCATAAATTTATTATTTTGTTAGTATACTTGAGTATTTAAATAATGTCAAAAAAAATAAATCTGGATTACCTATATACAGAGCAATAATTCATTTTATTTTAACAACAATATTTATCTGCATGTTGTTTTTTTATAAAAACAATTAGATATTCTGATATATCAAAATATCTAATTAAAGGTTAGTGGTCGAGCGTATTTTATGATGTTTGAATAAGCAACAATAATATTTTTTTCATAATTTTTAAGCATGACTTAAAATTAATTAAAAAAACTAGTTTTAACTTTTCTTGATATAGCTTCATTATATAGTTTCATATACTGTCTTGATGAGACATTCCAGCTGAAATCGCTTTTCATACAGTTTATCATTAATTCCTGCCATCGTTCCGGGTTGTTTTTATAAATTTCTATAGCCCTTCTTACTGTTGATATCAGTAATTGTGCTGCTTTGTTTAAGTTGAGCATCTCGTGTGTTCTTGTATCTTCCTTAAAACCAAAACCTGTTGCACTTTTTGCGGATGCTTCATCAACAACAGTATCCTTTAATCCTCCAGTGAATCTTACGATCGGTATAGTAGCGTATCTCATGGATATTAACTGAGTCAATCCGCAAGGTTCATACTGGCTCGGCATTAAAATCATGTTTGATGCTGCATAAATCTGATGGGATAGTTTTTCATCATAACCGTTGTAAAAAAGCAACTTTTCTTTATATTTTATTTTATAGTTTTTTTCCAAAACATCATTGATAAAATTAACCCAGATTAAGTCTTTTGGATGCGCCTGCCCCAGTATAAGTAATTGTATATCTTTTAATTCTAGCATGTTGCTTAAAACTTCTTTTAATATAATAAACTTTTGTTCTGTAATTCTGCCAATCACACTTATTAAAATAGAATCATTGTTGAGGTTTTTAAAAGGATTTTCACCGGTTTTTTCTTCACTAAAATTTTTAATCAATTCCCGAATTTTTATTTTATTATTAATAATTGTTTTTATGTTATCGTTTATTTTAAAATTATGTGGTTGAATTTGACTGTCTTTTTCTGGATTCCATTCATCATAATCAATGCCGTTTATTATTCCAGAAAAATCATTTCGTCTTGAATGCGCAAGACCATAGAATCCGCCGCTGAACGAGTTATTATTATATATCTCTCTAGCATAATTAATGCTTACAGTATTAATCAAGTCCGCAAAGGCAAATCCTCCTTTGGTAAAATTGAAATTGCCAAGATGCTCTATAGAATGTGTCTGGTTTGCTTTGTATAATTCCTGTGGTAGATTGGCAAGTTTTAGAAGTCCGGCAGTTTTTTCGTATAATGATTTATCGCTGATAATTCCGATTTTACTAAACGCCTCAATAGTTTTTTCATCAATTCTGTCGAATGCCCCTTGATACCCAAAACCTATATTATGAATCGTATATAAAACTGCAATCCTGCTTATATAGGGGTCATCCTTATAAATTGTATTTATATATACAGGGATTAGCCCAGTATACCAGTCATTGCAATGGATAATATCGACACAAAAATCTTTGTATGCCTTTAAAAATTCTATTACTGCTCTGGCTAAAAATATAGACTTGCATGCGGAGTCTTTATCTATTTTGCCATTGCTATCTTTAATATTGAATACTTTATCTGCTTTGATAAGATATAGATCCACATTTTTATAAGTATTCATCAATTTGGTTTTATATATCATTGTATTAATATGTCCATCTCCGAAAGGAACATTGAATTCTTTGATTAAAATTGTTTTTTTGATATCTTCAGGGATGTCGTTAAAATAAGGAGTAATCAGGCGTATATCTATATTATTATTTTCTGATAGTGCCAATGGCAGCTGCTTTGCCACATCTCCAAGTCCGCCCTGAGAGTTTATCCCTCTAATTTGATTTGATACAAATAATACATTTATTTTCAATTAATTATACTCCTCTAAAATTTTTCACAGAATATATTATATTTGCCGAGATTTATATTGAATTTTAAGCATAGCTAAAAAATTTATTAAAATGATTATCAATTATTTTATTTGTACTGATATCCATTCTCTTTTAAAATATGATGAACAAATACCGCAAGACAAATAAAAATCGAATCTTCGATATTTCTAAATTGTCTATTAATATAAATTTCAAAGTTATTCGCTACCGCAGAATACTGTTTGAAAATTGAACCAATTACATCTGTATTATGCGATATTGTAAATTCAAAACTGTGGACATCGATACCATAATTTTTAATAACTCCGGTTAAAATATAAGTTTTTTCATTGTAGATTAAATTAAAATTCAATTTTTCTGTCGGATCGGGTTGAATAATTGTTGCTATTACTTTGTCATCCAGAAAGATTTCATATTTAATAGTATCTTTTGGAATTTCTTTTGCAAAAATTTGTTTGAGTTCATATTTTTTTTTGTTTACTTTATCGTTTATTATGTAATTACCGCCTACAAGAGTAATTTTTTCATAAGCGGTGAATAATTTTGCTTCGTTTAATTCTTTTATACTTGCATAATCTGCAAAATCAATAGGATCGTATTTCCAGACATCAAAGTAATTGATGAAATCTGCAGGCGATTGTCGTAGTACATAGCTCTTTTGAAATTTATACTCCGGTCTTATTAAATTTTTGTTTTTAATTTCTAGAGAACTGCACCCTAAAAATAAAAATGCTATTAAAATAAAAATTAAATTTTTCATACTATTTCCTGATATTAATTAATAAGCATGACGCTTAACTTTTTTCCCAAAAAAAGTTAAAAAAAGAATTTTTAGATCAAAAAGCAACGACCAATTTTCTATATATTCCAGATCATATTTAACCCTAATGCCAATATCAGAATCCCCCCTCCAACCGTTTACCTGAGCCCAGCCTGTTAAACCAGGTTTTACCCAGTGTCTCACAAGGTACTTATCATATTTTTTATGAAACTCCTCGGTGTGCATCAGCATATGGGGTCTGGGTCCGATTATAGACATATCGCCCTTTAATATATTGATTAATTGAGGTAATTCGTCAATATTAGTTTTTCTTAAAAAATCACCCAATTTGGTCTTGCGTGGATCATCTTTTGTGGCCTGTTTTTTATCTGCATCCACGTTTACTTTCATTGTACGAAATTTATATATATAAAATTCCTTTTGATTGTAACCCGTTCTTTTTTGTTTAAAAAAAACAGGACCTTTTGAATTTAGTTTAATTAAGATCATAACAAACAGAATCAAAGGAGAAAAAACAATTAAAGCTACAAGAGAGAGAGAAAAATCTATAAGCCGTTTTAAAAATCTGTTAAACATATTCTCCAGAGGCATGTTATGAGTGCCAATTAATGTGAAATTTTTGATTTTTCTAACAGAGGAATTTTCAGAAATTATATCAGCATAATGCGGGATCAACTCCGCTCTTACACCGAAATTATCACACGTTTTAAAAATATTTAAAATTTTATCTGCATCTTTCATAGGTAAAGCAATTATTACATTATCAATAATATTGGATTTTAATATAGATTTCAATTTACCAGTATTTCCTAAAATTAATGATTTTATTTTATCTGTATAGAATGGATCTTTCTTTTTTTTTAAATTCTTATCATCATCGAGAAATCCTACAATTTTTATCCCAAGATCATTATTCGTTTCGCACATCCTGTAAAATTTTAAGCCAAAGTCCCCTGCGCCTATTATTAAAAAATTTTTATATTCATACCCTTTACTTCTTAAAAAACTTAAAATCAATTTAATAAAAGCTCTTTCAGCAAGAATAATAATGAAGGTAGCTACAGCATATCTGGCAACAAATTTATCATGAAAATCATAAATTTTTAATCCCTTTGTAACATAAAAAATTGAAAGTAAAAATAATTCGAAATATACAGTTTTTTTAAAAAGATCAAGAAATGGTATATATCTATAAGAATGAGTGAATTCAAATTTTTCCAGAGTAATGAATAATATACAGATAATTGTCAGGCCAACGATAACTTCACGAATTTTCCATTTAAACATATCAAATCCGTTTAGATATCTTGCTAATAAGTACATAGCAATCAATAAAACAAAATCAAATGCTACTGCAAACATCATGATATAATGAGTATTTAATTTTTTCACTTTTATCCCTGAAAAAATATTATTTTTAGAAAATAATATTAACCTTTATTTAAAGTTTTTTCAATAATTATCTAAATTTAGTTACATTTATCTTAGGACAGATCTTATTAAGATCACATTTTGAGCATAATGGAGAAATCGGTTTGCATATTGTCTGCCCATAGCTTACAAGATAATCATTGATTTGTTTCCAATACTTTTGAGGTAGAAACTCCCTTAAGGCAAATTCTGTATCATCTGGAGTTTTAGTTTTTACCCATCCGAATCTGTTAGTAATTCTATGAACATGTGTATCGACACATAACCCCGGTTTGTTAAAACCCAGAGAGACAACAAGGTTTGCAGTTTTTCGCCCAACTCCCGGCAATTTTAACAGAGCATCTATATTGTCGGGAATTTTCCCGTTTAATTCTTCGATTATAATAGAAGCTATTTTTTTTAAGTTTTTTGCTTTTGTCCTATAAAAACCGGCAGGATATATAGTTTTCATTATGGTTTTTTCATCAAGTTTATGCAGATCGTCAAAAGACTTTGCAATTTCAAAAAGTCGTGATGAGGCCTTTAATGTCACCTCGTCCTTTGTGCGAAGGCTTATTATTGTTGCGGTAAGTACATTATAAGGATTTTTTGTTGTATTTGAAACAAGTGTTACGGATGGTGCTTTTGAAACAGCATAAGCTTTTTGTAAAATTTTAAAAACGTAGTCTATATTATTAATGGATTTATCCAAATTATTAATCCTACTAAAAAGTATGAGTCTACTGAGTGTCCTCCTTATTCTTTTCATATTCCTTTACGAATACATTAACATATCTGCCCGAATCCTTTTGAATATTGTTGTCCATAAATTGTATTTCTCTGTAGCTGTATCTATAATATGAATATATGTCCTTCATATCGTCTATGCTTGGCACCAGAAGATATTTATAATAGCATGTTTTATTCTCAATAATTTCGGTCAATTCCTGATCGGTTTTTTCAGGTTCATCGATAAAAAATTTAATATCGTGTCTCAAACTACCCATCCAGGAATTCCCCAGATAAAAAGGTCTTAGTCTTTTTGCTTTTGTAAGATACAACAATACAAAAATCCCTGCCAATTCTGGGACTTTTTTTAATATTTCATATTTATCATATTTATAATACGCTGACCATCTTACAAAATAGTAAATGTCCTGAAGATTTAAATCTTTTGTATATGTTGCTTCGTTTATTTTTTTCATTTATTCAATCTAAAGAAATATCAATTGTAAGTCAAGCAAATATTTGTAATTTATAAGCAAATTAGCCAAGAATTTCTCTTATGGAATCAAATGCAATGTTTATCATAAAATCTATTTCTTCTTTATTTATTATATATGGAGGAATAAAATATATCACATCCTGAATATTTCTTAACAGGACTCCTTTTTTTTCGGCTGTCCTGTAAATCTTATAACCAATCCTGTTTTTCCAATCAAACGGCTCTTTTGTTTGTTTATCTCTAACAAGTTCAATAGCAGTTACCATACCGATTGATCTAATCTCTCCAACGAATTTATATTCTGAAAATTCCATGGCTTTTTGTTTTATATAACTGCCAGTATCAATATTTTTTTTTATAATATCAAGCTTATCGAATAATTCAAAAACAGCACATCCAGCTGAAGATGCAAGAGGGTTGCCTGAATATGTATGGGAATGCACAAAAGCTTTTAAGTCTGTATATTCTCCGTAGAAAGCATCAAAAATTTTTTGGCTGGTAAGGAGTGCAGCTAAAGGTAGATAACCGCTTGTTACACCTTTTGAAACAACGGCAAAATCAGGGATTATGTCTGCATGATGCGATGCCATCATCTTGCCGGTCCTGCCGAAACCGCTTGCAATTTCATCGCATATCAAATGAACATTATAAGCGGTGCATGCTTCTCTAAGTTTTTTTAAAAAAACAGGAGAATAAATTTTCATTCCTGCTGCGCCCTGTAAAATCGGCTCAATAATAAAGCAGGCGAGATTTTTATGATTTTTTTCTATTACTTTAAGTGTCTCTTTAAAGCACTCGGCGTTGCAGGTTTCTCTGTTAAGATTGTATCTGCATTTAAAACAGTCCGGACCTGGAGCCTGTATTGTTTTTGGTAATAACGGCAGATAAATTTTTTTATAGGTGTCCATTGCTCCGACTGACAGGGCACCTAGAGTTTCACCGTGATAACCTCCTGAAATGTATGCAAACTTTTTTTTATTACTATACCCGGTGTTATACCAGTAATGGAATGACATTTTTAAGGCTGCTTCTATGCAGGATGAGCCGTTATCGGTAAAAAAAACTTTATCAAGATTGTTGTTAAATAAACCGGTTAAATATTTGGACAGTGTGATTGCTGGCTCATGCGTGTAATTAGCAAATAATACATGTTCAAGTTTATCAAGCTGTTTTTTAATTTTGTCTATTATATAGGGGTTTGCATGTCCAAATAGATTTGTCCACCATGAAGATATGGCATCAAGAATTTTACTGCCGTCTTTTTTGATTAACCAGACGCCTTCACCTCGTTCGATAAAGATAGCAGGGTATTCTTCGTAATCTTTCATCTGTGCACAGGGATGCCAGATATGTTTTTTATCTATTAAAAGTAATTCTTCATAATTCATAATTCTTAATGTTTATTTTATTTGCAATAAAAAGTCAATATTTTGCTTACTTTTGTAAATGAAAATAAAATTTTTAGCGTCTATTATTTATGAAGGAGAATAAAATGGATTTTTATAAACAGCGAAAACATAACTTTCATCTTGTGATTAAGAATAATTTGAAGGATAAAATAATTAATCTGGGTAAAAAATTAAATTTAAATATTTCAAATACAGCAATTTATATTCTGGAAAAAGCTATCTGTATTCTTAATAGATATCAAGAGCATTCCGAGATAACAGATGATATATCAAAATATCAATTCATTGATTGGGATAAGGATATACATATTTATATGGAAGAAGATCTTTATAGAAAGATTAAGCATTTAGCTGATACATCTTATGCTTTTAGCATGGCAACTGTAATTAGAAAATTGTTTGAATTCTATTTTTATATATTGGATCTGAGTAAAGGGGAAATAGAAAGAGTGAATAGAGTGTTTAAAAGATTTTATTTAATTTATGTTAAAAAAAGTAGAAATAATAAAATATTTAATAAAAAGAATTTAAATCAAGAACAATTGTTAGGAGATTTGTACTATTATTTAGAATTTAATGATAAATTTGTTATAACAGGGATAAAATTTGTCAAAACAGATTGACAATAAAATTATTTTTATGAATATATTAATTAAATTTTAAATATGTTATAATTTTTCTAGTATTAAAAATAATAAAATTATGGATAAAAATGACTTCAGAAATTTTTCAAAAGAATCTGTTAAAGATATTTTTTTAGAGAATTCTTTAAATGAAACAGTAATAAATAATTTTTTCAGGTCTTTTAACACACAACGTGTTGAGAGTTTGAATCAATTAAAAGGTATAAAACAGATAAAAAAAATATCCTCTCTTCTTGAGTTTTATCCCTTGAAAATAGTTTCATCATTAAAGGATGAAAGGGGGAATGAAAAATTCATTTTCCAAACTTTAGACGGATATTTAATCGAATCTGTACTTATGCCGGACAAAAAAAATATTTCTATTTGTGTTTCCGTGCAGGTAGGATGTAAATTCAATTGTTTATTCTGCAACACTGGCAAAATGGGTTTCAAAAGAAATCTTACGACACATGAGATACTCGATCAGATAAGGCAGATTAATATATTGAGGATCATACCCAAAAAACTCTCCTGTATTTCATTCATGGGTATGGGAGAACCTTTTGACAATATTGAAAATTGCATGAAAGCCGTTGACTGGATTAATTCAAACTATGGTTATAAAATCGGGAGAGAAAAAATTACCTTTTCAACAAGCGGAAGTCTGCCTTTTGAAAAATTTTTATCCTACGATAAATTGCCTAATCTTGCAGTATCAATTCATTTTACAGATGATAAAAAAAGGAGAAAATATATGAAGGGGGCAAAAATCCCTCTGCCAAAGCTCAAGCAATATATGATGGAATACTGCAAAAAAACAGGCAAACAGATCAGTGTTGAATACTGTCTTATTGACAGTATCAATGATGGCGATGATGATTTAGATGGGCTTGTGATTTTTTTAAAAGGTCTAAAATCAAAAGTCAACCTGTTGAATTACAATAAAACAATAAATTCCGGTTTTATGCCGGCAGATGAAAACCGGATTATTTATTTTAAAAATCAATTGAAGAATCACAGAATACCCGTAATATACAGAAAAAGCCTTGGCAAAAATATTGATGCCGGTTGCGGACAACTTGGTATTCAACAGAGTGTGCTGAAAGATAAATAATCTGTTGCATTTTAAGAATAATTAATTGCTTTAATCATATATTTTTGTTATCAATAAAATTAATGAAAAAAATTTTTCTTGTTATTTTTTTATTGTCAGTAGCTATCTTATTATTCTCTCAGACTGAAGATTTTTCGCCAATAAAAGATTATAAGATTCTTATGCAAAAATATTTCCCAAGGGATGAAAATTCCCCAGAAGAAAGAGAGCTTATAGAATATATAAAATTATTTTGTGATTATAACGATCTTAATTATAAAATAACAAAAATTGATAATCAGCAGAATATAATTGCTAACTCTTATAACATTGAAATATATATTAATGGTAGTGACAAAAGCAAAGGTAAGCTTATTGTTTTTTGTCCGCTTAATTCTGCAATAATAAACCAGAAGTATTGTGATAATTCCATATCTTTACAAACAGTTTTTGATCTTATAACGAGATGTACATATTATTCATTTGATAAGGATATTGTTTTTGTATTATCAGGAGCCAATCAAAGCATCAAAGGTCGATATTTGGGAGCAGAATATTTTCTAGAAAATTCAGATGATCTTTCTAGTTCATTCGTTACAATTATTGATATAATGAATTTCAAATCAAAGATAAGAATATCCGGCAGTATTAATAAACAGGCAATCTCATCGGAAATTTTAAAAAAATTTTTTAAGATCAATAAAAAAGAGTATGGTATCTACTTCAACAGGAATGAAATTTACAGATCAAGATTTGGCATAAAAAAAGAAGAAAACATTGTAGCTTTATTTTTAAAACAAAAAATTAAGGCGGTTATGTTTTATAATTATGATGAAAGATACAATGAAGAGATATTTTTTGATAGTGATTATGAAAAAAAAATAAGTGAGTTTTTTTATTTATGGCTTTTAGAATTGGATAAAACAGTCATACCTTTTAACACAGATTTTCATTATACCTATTTCAATTTTTTTGGATTAAATATTTTTATTTCAGAATTCATCCAATTATTGATCTATATAGTTGCCTTTTTTCTTATTATTATAAGTCGTTTGGTTGTTCCTGCTTTTAAAAAATTCCATTTAAAATTACTGATGGATAATGCTATATACTTTATTGTTTTGTTTCTGGGTTATTTTATTCTTTCCTTATTACCTCTATTTGTTTTTATGCCAATGAGTGTTTTTACGGAAAGCGCCAAAGCATATTTGAATGCGACAATAATTTATTTTTTAAATATATTCTTTATTCCACTGTTAATCTTATATATTCTTTTTGATTATTCCAAAAAAATTTTTAAGACTACTCATAGTTATGTATACATTTATGGAGCATTTATATTTTGTGTGCTCAATTTTATAATATTTTTTTTAATAGATATTTCAATAGCAATAATATATTTATGGGCAATAATAATACTTACAATATCTCAGTTTTTTAATAAAAAAAGTGGTATTAAATATTTGCTTTATTTTATCTCCTCCATAGGATTATTAATCTTATTATTTGATCTTGCATTTTTTGACAATGCAGTAATGATCGCATCTATAAACCCATTTGTCATTAATTTTATATTTGTCTTAATGACATACCCTTTCATGCTGTTAATGCTTAGAGGAATAATCATATTTATATATAAAAATATTGTAATTAAAAAAAACAATATTGTAATAACTGCGTTTTCAATAATAATTATCTCAATTGTTATTTTAATAATAATATCAATTTTTACTGAACAGAAAAAAGATGTTCTTCGTGCAAAATTGATATGCGAACAGAATAAAAACATCTCTTTTTTAAACCTGGAATCAAATTTGCCAATTGGAAATTTATATCTTGAAAGCGGTATAAAAACAGAATCAATTTATATTGCCAGACAAAAAAAAGACTTTATAGTTTATGCGAGAAAAAAACCTTACTCAATTGATTATAATGTCAATATAAATTATTATTCTAATCATTTTGTTTTTTTAATAAATTCAGACAAAATGATAGAATATTCTAAAATGTATTTAGTTGTACCTAAAGATTCATTGCCTTTTAATTCAAACATTGCTTATGATAAAGTTGATAATGCAAAATATGTTGATCATAATCCGCAGACCGAAGAGCTTTATTTTTTTAACGCTGGCAGAAATCCAGGAAATAATGTTTATTTTGAACTCGACCTTAAATCATACTATAAAAGTAGAATATATTTTATTATAGAATATCCTTTTATAGATCCAAGGATAGTATTTATAAAGAAAACTGATAAGATTGTAGAATACAATAGTATATTCATTGAAAAATTAGATTTTGAAGAAATCGTTAATAAATCAAAAAAATAAACACTTTAACACAATATTTAAAGCTTGTTGTCGCTAGATGGGGATAATAATCAGCCTTTTAGTACAGCAAGAGGGATAAACCTGGCAACTTTTTTAGCAAGATTTGCTCCTGTTACAGTATCGATTACCGCATCGATGTTCTTATAAGCAGAAGGAGCTTCTTCTTTTATACTTGATTTATTCTCACAGACAAGATAAACGTTTTTCATTTCTTCTGCAAAATCTTTATCTGTTATTAGTCCGTTTCTGACGATTTTGCCTTTTTTTATCTTACCGCTGGCAGCCATTCTTCCCATTACCCTTCCTGCTCCATGATTGACACTGTAAAAACTTTCGATGCCTGATTCAACTCCGCATAGAAGATATGAGCTTGTGCCCATTGATCCTGGTATTAGCACAGGCTGACCAATATTTTCAAAAGGGGTGTCTTTCATGTGTTGTTTGTCATAGGCTCTTGTAGCTCCTTTACGATGGACAAAGTATGACTTGCTTCCGTATTTCTCTATCTTCAAAATATTATGGGATATATCAAACAACAATGGCATTTTGACATCTCCAATGATTTTGCGTAGATCATGCCTTATTATCATTGTCATGATCTGTCTATTTAAAAAAGCAAAATTGCTAGCGGCATTCATTGCTGATAAATACTCTTCGCCGGCTGATCTGTTGTAATAAGTAAATTGTCTATCGGCAATATAATATTTGTTTTTTTCACAAAAATTTATGGAATCTTTCATAAAGTAACTGGCGATTTCATGTCCGAATCCTCTAGAGCCTGAATGAATCATGATCGTTAAATCGCCTTTTTTTATATTCCACATATTGGCTATAGATTCATCATAAATATCATTTACAAGCTGTAATTCAATGAAATGATTGCCTCCTCCCAGAGTACCGAGCTGGTTTTTACCACGATCAACAGCATGATTTAATTTATCACTTATTATTGAATTCTTTAGAGAGCCTCTCTCCTCAATGTTTAAAAAATCTTTTTCCCAGTCGTCAAAGTTAAAATACCTCTGTAGAGAATCATGATGAGATAATTCTTCCAAACCCATAACGCCTTTTTTAATAAGCCTCGAGAATATTTTTTCATCCAGAATAATATTTTTTTTGCCTTCACCCAGAGGGATCGATCTGGCGATAGAGTCTGTAATTTTTTTTATGTCGAGTTTTGATGATTCAATACCAGTGGTTATTAACCTCATACCACAGTTTATATCGTATCCTACAGCAGAGGGAGATATAAAATTAGGGCTTGCAAAAATACTGCCAATTGGTACGCCATAACCTTTATGAATATCAGGAGTTGCAAAAACTTTCGCTTCATCATCCACACTTGAGGCATTTTGTAGCTGTTTTAAAGCATCATCTTCTATCTTTATACGATTTGATGCAAAGATTAAAGCATCGGTTTTCATGTTACCGGTGATTTCCAGTTTGATTCTATACTCATCGATCCTTCTGGTCTCGATCATTTGATCGTCTATTCTCCCTGTAAAAGTTTTACATAAAGCGGACTGGATATTTTATTAAATTTTAAAAGGTTGAAAATTCTTCTTGTGCTGGATTTTAGTTTATCTATTTTTACTTCAATGCTGTGTACTTTTTCCTGTTTAATTAAGTATTCAATTAAATTTACTTCAGGATTGTATTTCTGATGACCCCTGTCTATATACAACTCGTCTATTTCATAAGAAATTTTCCCATTGCTAATTCTCCATAAATTCAATACTATGGCGTAGCCTATCGGATTATTTTTATAATAGATAAGGTATATTGCTCCGCATTGGGGGAATGTTTTAAAAAAGCCTATTGTTTCAATTATTTTTTGACTATCGGGTGGATCGAGTTTTTTACTTTCATATCCTGCTTTAATGAGTTTTTCAAAAACATATCTGTCTGTGAATTCATAAGGCTTAATTTTAATCATTTTAATCATCCTGAATTTTGTTGTTAAATTGATTATACATATTAAATTCGTTTTTGAAAAGGCTGTTTGTTATTAATTATATTTTAATAAAAGAAGTAGACAAATTCGCAACATTTAAGTATAAAAATCTATTATTAACATTTTATTTGATAAAATATGGAATTATAATGATCTCTGATTATAAACAACAAATATATGATTTAAAAGAAAAGGCAAAAGAGTATTCTAAATATATAAAAATCGATGACATGAAGAATGAAATAGAGCTTTTAGAAAAAAAAACCGAAGCCGATGATTTCTGGAATGACCAGAAAGAAGCAAATGCCCTAATAAAAAATTTAAATTCCTTAAAAAAACGCCTTAATCCATGGATTAATTTTTATAAGGATTTGGATGATCTAGTTGCATTATATGAACTATCAGTTGAAGAAAATGCCAATGAATATGAAGAAGAAATACTTAAAAATCTAAAAAATTTGGAAAAAACCCTTGAAAATCTTGAGTTAATGGAGTTTTTATCCGATGAAAATGATAAGTGCAATGCAATAGTGAATATTCACCCTGGTGCAGGTGGGACAGAAGCTTGTGACTGGGCTCAAATGCTATACAGAATGTATACCAGATGGGCAGAAAGCAAAGGTTTTAGTATTGAAATACTTGACTGGCAAAATGGTGATGAAGCTGGAATTAAAAATGTAACTTTTTTAATTAAAGGCGAATATTCATTCGGTTATTTGAAATTTGAAACAGGCATACATAGACTGGTTAGAATTTCCCCGTTTGATTCTAATGCAAGAAGGCATACTTCTTTTGCATCTATATATGTAACACCGGATATAGAAGATGAAATTGAGTTTGAAATAAATCCTGCAGATTTAAGGATAGATACTTTTAGAGCAAGCGGTGCAGGAGGTCAACATGTAAATAAAACTGATTCTGCGGTAAGGATTACTCATATACCGACTAATATCGTAGTACAGTGCCAGAATGAAAGATCGCAGTATAAAAATAAAGCTTTTGCAATGAAAGTTTTAAAAGCAAGGCTTTACGATTATTACAAGCAGATACAGGATGAAGAAAAGGAAAAGAATAATCCTGAAAAAAAAATAATTGCATGGGGAAGTCAGATACGAAGTTATGTTTTTCAGCCTTATACACTGGTTAAGGATAATAGAACCAATATTGAAATAGGCAATATTCAGGCTGTAATGGACGGAGAAATAGATTGTTTTCTTGAAGCAGAATTAAAAATGCTTGCAATGAAGCAAAAATAGCAATTTTTTACTTGCAAATTGTTTTTTATATAGTAATATACATTAAAATTATTAATTTTTAAGAAAAAATTAATAATTAATAACCTTTGCACTAAATTTTTTTATATATTTTTGAGTGATAATGGTTATTATTATTCACAGGGATTAAATATGGGAGCAAGAGTCTTAATAGTTGATGATTTAGCTTTTATTAAGTTAATAATTAGAGATACCCTTGAAAAAAGAGGCTTTGAAGTTGCCGGAGAAGCAGCAAACGGCATTGAAGCGGTTGAACTTTACATGAAGCTAAAACCAGATATTGTCCTTATGGATATTACCATGCCCAGGATGGATGGGATACAGGCGTTATCAAAAATCATGGCTTTTGACCCTAATGCTAAAATAATTATGTGCTCTGCATTAGGGCAGCAAAAACTCATTATCCAGGCTATACAGCTCGGAGCAAAAGATTTTATTGTAAAACCATTCAAGCCAGAGCGTATAATCGGTGCTATAAAAAAAGTTTTAAACATGGCATGACCTTTAAATACATTTCAAAATTTCTTTTCGTTTTTTTTTCTTTTAGTTTATTCTCTGCTATAAATACGGATTATAATGATTTTTTAAAAAATAATGAGTCACAGCTTTTAGGCGATCTTTTTACATTAAACATAGGTATTATGAAATTAAAAAATATTGGAAACATTAATTTAATTGATCCTCTGGACAGCCAAAATGTTACCAATACTATTAAAAATGTGCTTGACAAAGTCCCTTCGGCAAAACTAACTCGTAAAGAGGCAAGCCTAAAAGCAGTCAATATTTATTTGTCAAAATTAAAAGATACTGAAAAACAGGATGCCCTGTTCATGAAAGAAAAACTAACTTATATGGACAATTTCAGCACCTCAAACACTTTGTTTGAATTTTTTTTAATGCTCAAAAAGCACAATGATTTTAGCCCCATAATAAAAAAATGGTTTGAAAATATAGAGAACCCCTTCTTTGCTTTGAATATTTCTTTGCCTTTTGATAGAATTTTGCTTAATGAAGAAACAATTTGTGAAACTCAAAAAGTAAATGACAAAGGTCCTATCGATATATTGATCTATGGTGAAATAGAAAAAATAGATAAAGTTTATTTTATAACTATCTTTGTATATTCCTATTTGCTTCAAAAAAAAATAACCGATATTTCTTTTGTCTCAGATAGTGAGAATCTTATGGAAAAAACAAGAAAAGAATTTTCTTTAATAGTATCAAGTATTTTTGAAGTTAACTATGCTTCATTGAATATTGACACAAAAGATAAAGACACTGAAATTTATTTGAATTCAAATTATATCGGGAAAGAAAAAATCAGTAAAGATTTCATTGTCCCAGGCAATTATGTTTTGACTTTAAAAAAGCAGGATTATGAAGATAAAATCGAAAATCTTAATTTTATTGATAACGAAGTAAAAAACTTGTCTATTTCAATTGAAAATAAAATCGAGCTTCAAGTTGTAAATTTTTATATAGAGCCTTTAGGCACAAAGATATTTATAAATTCACTATATCGTGGTAAAACACCCATGAAACTCGCTTTAAAAAAAGGAAATTATATAATATCATTTAAAAACGATCTTTATGAGTCATACAGGTATATTTTAAAAATTGATAACATTAAGAATGAAGAATTAAATTTGACCTTCCATTTAAAATCAAAAGATAACTATAATTTCTTTAAAATAAAAAAGACGATTTATTACACAGCTTTCTGGAATTTTACTTTCTCACTAATTACAACAATCCCTCTGTTGATCTTTGCCGTGGATCAATGGGAGAGATATAGCTATGCTTCTATGGCTAGAGACGGCTATGATCCTGATATTTATAAATATTACAATCCAAAAGATGAGCTTCATACTTTAAAATTAACAAGGGACATTCTCTATGGATTTGCAGCAGCTTTTACCGCTTATACTGTGTTGAGTGCTGTTTGGCTTTTTTATTCACTGGCAGATTATCTTCTTGTTCTTGAAAAAAGAGATTTTATACCAATAATAGAATTTTATAAAAATGAAGATAAAGATGATTCAGTAAATTTGGGATTCAGATTAAAACTTTAATCATTCAACAATAAATGGTATTGGCGTAAGAATTTCAATTTTATCGTTTTCCTTTAGCCCGATATTCTTAAAAAAACCCTGATTAACCTCAAGTGCATATTGAGCCCTCTTTTTACTGTTTATTGGAGTTTCATCAAGAGGTTCCATGCTTCTTATATCTATGACTCTTAAATTGCTGTCAATAAAAGCTATATCGAGTGGAATAAGCGTGTTTTTCATGTAAAAACTTAACTCATACTCTCTTGGATAAACAAAAAGCATACCACTGTTTTTATCAAGACTTTTCCTGTACATAAGCCCACGGCGTCGTTCATCTTCATTTACAGCAAGCTCAAATTTGTATGTTTTATCTTTAATCTTAATTTCAACCATCCTTTTTGAATTGCAGCTTAAAGTTAAAATAAATACCGCAATAATTAATATTAATTTTTTTATAAATAAACTTCCTTTATTATAAAAATTGTGCATATAATCTTCCTTAAGAAAAAAATATAGTATAAGGATATTACAATGAAAAACAAAATATTTATAAAATTATTTTCAATATTTTTACTCTTTTCTTGTACTACATACAAATTTGGGCAATTGACAAATAATTATTTAATAGATGAAAGTACAGATTTAAATAAAGATGTCCATGAATTCGATCTTTCATATACTTATAAGATAATGGGAATCCCGGTAAAAGGAGACAAAGCCATTGTAGAGGATACTTTTATTCATCCTGATAACAAAACAATGTTTTTAATTATAAGCTTCCCCAGAGTCGGGATTTTAAAAACCGAAGATAACGGCAGAACGTTTACTTCAAATTATTTTAAATCATCATTTTTGGATAGCACTTTTGGTTATAATAATGAAAATATAGAAGAAAAAAATTCTAAGATTAAAAGCAAAAAAGCGATTTCTCCTAGGTTATTCGGACATTTTGCATTTTCTAAAAACGACAAAGATAAACTTATAATAGCTTTCGGACCTTATATTTTTATTTCCACAGACAGAGGTGAAAAATGGAAAATGAAAAGCCTCTTTTATGACCTTGAGAAAACAAATATAAAGGATGTTTTTGTAACTGATGATGATAAATTGATCGTAATGACAGAAAATACTATTGCCATATCAGAAGATTGGGGATTACGTTGGAAAAAACAAACGATCGCGATAGATAAAGTCTTGGCATATAAAATAGAATATGTATGCGGTTTATATGATAACAAAACAGGTTATTTATATTCTTCAATTAAATATAAAGAAGACCCAGAAGAAATACTTTCTAAAAATACATACAACTATTTTTATAATAATATAAAAGTCAATACTGTAAGCGGTTTGTATTATTCCAAAGATTTGGGTAAAACATGGCTCAGATCCGAAGTTCCTGTTCCTGTATTTTTATGGAAGTATTCTGATAAAATTTATGCCGCACCGCTATATCCATTATGTTTTTATAAATATAATTTTGAAGAATCCTTTAAAGACTCTCCATTATATAAAAGAGCCAAACTTGATGAGTCGGTAAAAAATGCACAGGAGCTTGCTAAAGTATTTTTAAATCTAAAACCTGAAGAGTATGATATATTATCAAATGTTAACAATAAAATATTATCGTTTAATGATGTCGAAAAAGATTTAAAAGTAATAGATGAGACTGATTTTGAAAATTTATACATAGCGATAAATAAGATTCAAAAGCTTCAAAATATTCAATGGGAAAATTACTGGTATGAAGATAAAAAATCGGCTAATTTTAATTATGAATACAATTTATATAAATTTTTCAAATTATGGACAGGTTACAGGACTAATTCGCCTGTTTTATATACAAAAGATGAAAAAAAGAAAATTTATTATAGAATTAAACCCGATCCTTTATTTTTGAAAACATTCATATATTATTCTATACAAAATCAAATAAGATTAAACAGTATAAAGCCATTTTTAAGAAAAACAACGGATATAGAATTTTACGATCCGACTATTGATCCAACAAACGGCTTTCCCGTAGTTATAGAGTTTTCAAAGGATAAAGGCAAGTCGTGGGAAGTTTTAATAGACTCAAAACATGTAAGAGCAATAATAGACCCGCTAAATACAAAACGTTCGGGATTTTACTGGTATAAAAATGTTGATCAAAAAAAAATCGCCAAATTACAGATTAGCTTTGGATGGGTTGAGGGCGTAAATTATTTAATATACCCAATAGATCTTTATTATTTTAACAATCAATTATTCATAAAAATAAATTATTTTTCTGTGGCAAAATCATATAAAGACCTTTATGTTATTCCTTTAAATAATTAAATTTTATTATATAAATATTTGACTTTTATTAATTATGGTGATAATCTTAATTATATATATACTTGAGGAGGGGTTAAGTTGCAAAACGATATACTTCTATTAAAAAAATTATATAATAAAGCATTACAATTATATAAAGAAGGAAATTTCAGAGAATCTCTTAATTTGCTTATCAATACGTCAGAGCTATGGATTGACTATCCTCATAAATTTAATTTTTTATTTTTAATCGGTTACAATAACTATAAATTGGGTAATTATGGTCCGGCGGAAAGGGCTTTGCTTGAAGCGCTTTATATTTATCCTGATAATATTAAAGCGTTGATAATTTTAGGAAAAATTTTATTTCTTCAAGAGAGATATAGAGAAGCAGAAAAGTTTTTTTTAAATGCTGCACGATACGATGTCTATAATTTTAATCTGTTAATAAAAACCGCTTATTCTGCATGGAAATCTGGAAATATTAAAAGGATGATAAGGAGACTTAAGGAAGGCTATTTTCCAGAATTCATGAATAAAAAAGAGGAAAAGCAATTAAAAAAATTTTTGCTTGATTTCCTGCATAATTCAAAAATACCTCAGGCATATTATATAATTAAAAAATTCAGAATATGGTGCTACAATCAGAAAAGAAAAGTCACAAACTTTTTTAATTAGAATTTTACCTCTTTTTCAAAAGAATATTTTTAAGTATAAAATCTGTTTTTTTTATGTAAACTCATTATAAATTTAATAAGATTTTTGTTATCCTGATATTAAAGGAGAACGTTTATATGAAGGATATAAATATAGCTTTTTTTGATGCAAAACCTTATGATATAGAATCTTTTAATGCTACAAATAAAAATTACAATTATAATATAAAATATTTAAAAAACAAATTAAATGCTGATACTGCATTTCAAACCAAAGGATATAATGTAGTATGTGTTTTTGTTAATGATTCTATAAATGAAGAAGTAATAAAAATACTGGTTGAAAATAAAATAGAGCTGATTGTATTGCGCTGTGCTGGCTATAATAATGTTGATTTAAGAAATATCTACAAAAAAATTCATGTTGCACGAGTACCCGCGTATTCACCGTATGCAATTGCTGAGCATGCAGTAGCGTTGATGCTTTCACTAAATAGGAAAACCCACAGAGCTTATATGAGGACCCGTGATAATAATTTTAATATAACAGGATTACTGGGGTTTGATATGTTTGGTAAAACTGCCGGTATCATAGGCACAGGCAAGATAGGGAAAATACTAATTAAGATTTTAAAAGGCTTTGGGATGAATGTACTGGCGTATGATTTGATGCCTGATTATGAGGATGCAAAGTCAATTGGCTTTGAGTATGTTGATGTTGAAAGAATTTATAAAGAATCCGATATTATATCTCTGCATTGTCCTTTGACAAAAAACACGTTGCATTTAATAAATGATAAAACAATCTCAAAAATGAAAGACAATGTTATGATAATAAATACAGGCAGGGGACAATTAATAGACACAAAAGCATTAATCGACGGTCTAAAAAACGGTAAAATTGGTTATGCAGGACTCGATGTATATGAAGAAGAAAGCGAATACTTTTTTGAGGATTTTTCAAATTCAATTATTGGCGATGATACCTTGGCAAGGTTATTGACTTTCCCAAATGTCATTATAACTTCACATCAGGCGTTTTTTACAAAAGAGGCGTTATCGAATATTTCATTTACAACATTTAACAATATAAAAGAATACTTTGAAGAAGACAGATTAACCAATGAAATCTGCTATAAATGTTCAACTCCGGAGTGTATAAAAAAATTAAAAGGGAAATGTTTTTAGCTTTTTTTTATATCTTCGTTTTTTAAATTGACGGGAAGAGTAAAATAGAATTTGCTGCCTTTGCCTTTATCTGATTCAACCCATATTTTGCCTTTATGTCTTAACAATATTTTTGTAACGATTGACAAGCCAAGACCTTCTCCGGTGGTTTTGTTGGGGTTTACTTTTTTAAAAATATCAAAAATAACGACCTGATCTTTTTTATCTATACCTATACCATTATCTTCGACACAATAAAGATTGTAATCGCCTCTATTTTCCCCCCATATTTTGATAAAGCTTTCTTTTTTTTCATCAGAATACTTAATGGCATTATCTATTAAATTATAAAAAATTTGATTTATCTGTATATTATCCCCCATACATGGTGGCAGATTACCGACTTCTATCCTAATTTTGTTTTTTTTGATTATAAAATCCAAAGAACTTAATACTTCGTTAATAAGATTGTTAAGATCAATTTTTGATATATTTATGGCATCGCGACCAATTTGCGCTATATGAAGCAACCCTGTAATAAGTGAATCAATTTTAACAATACTTGATTGAATATATTTTTTAAATGCATTTATTTCTTCTTTAGCAATAACGTCTACTTCTTTTTTTATTTCATCTCTGTCTTTTTTAGAATTAATTAAATTTAAAATTTTTTCAACAGAAAAATCAATTGCCTTTGTAAAGCCTTGAATATTGGTCATAGGTGTTCTTAAATCATGCGAAATTATATAAATTATCTGTTCCAGATCATTATTTTTTTCTTTTAATTCTTCAAATAGGGAAACATATTTTTCTTTACTTTCTTTTAAATCTTTAAACAGCAATAAATATGGTTGCTTAAAACTTATTTCAATAAATATTTTATAAATTATTAGATAAGAAAGCAGTTTAAACCAATGCCCTGAAAAATTAATTACATCATTTATTTTTTTATATAATGCAAAAAATATATCAGAAAAAAGTGAAGAAATAAAAAATATAAAAATATATATTAAAATTGTTTTGTTATAATCCTTTTTTTTTAATAATACGATTAAAAAATTAATTAAAAACATAAATGATATTATAAATTCACTGACTATTTTAAAAGGAGTTAATCCTGTACCTTCAATATAGCAATCTGGAAAAATTTTAAAATAAAAAACACTCAATAAAACAGCAATAAAGATTATGAAATATACTACAAATATAATATAAAAATTTATTTTTTTCTTATTAAGCAATAATCCAATTAAAAAGGTGAAACTTAAACAATACCTTGACACAATCCAGATTTGAGTTGGAAGATTTTTGTCAAAATCAGGGAATACTCCCATCCCATAATATGACAATGTATGTAAAAAATCAAGTGCGCCTACGAAAAAAAAAGCAGACCCAATTATATTAAAAAAAGCGTCTTCATTAATCAATTTTCTTGTATTTACTACAATAATAAATACAGAAATAGCAATTATAACGCTGATGATCTCAATAATAGAATGAAATAATAAATAATTATACAGGTATGCCAAAGATGTTAAAAAAACACAAAAAAGTATGTATATGATTGCATATATTGTATATATAAAAACATTTTTTTTTGATAACAACATAATAAATATTATAAATTATTATATAGAATAACACAAATTTATTGTAAATTATTATAATTTTATAATATTTTTAAATCGATCCCCGT
>CAZHHK010000021.1:0-31377 GCA_964531405.1 uncultured Spirochaetales bacterium
ATTGATTTAATTAAAAAAAGATATAAAATGTCTAAGATAAAGATAAATATCTTTATAAAGAGGCATTGGTTTGGGGTAAATGAAAAGTCTGAATATCATAATATTGGAGTCCTGATTGATAATCTCGAAGGCGGATATCAATCAAAAATTTTATCCGGTATATTAACTCAAAGTGAAAAAAGTAATATAAATTTATTCATTTATCCCGGAAAATTCCTGCATTCTCATTATGAATTTGACTATCAATACAATTTTATTTTTAATCTCATTGATAAAAATAAAATCGATGGATTGATAGTTTTTGCAGGTGCTATCGGCAACTTCTTGACACAGGAAGAACTGGAAGATTATCTAAATAATTTTACACCAATTCCAATGGTAAGCATATCCACGCCTTTAAAAAATGCAATTAATTTATTGATTAATAACAATGATGGTTTCCAAGATGCTTTAAATCATCTCATAGAAGTTCACGGCTATAAAAAAATTGCATTTATTACAGGACCAGCTGATCATTTTGAAGCAAAATTAAGATTAAACATATTTAAAGAAACATTATTAAAACATAATATTCCATTTAGTGATGAATATATTATACCCGGTAATTTTGTTATAAACAGTGGAGAAGAAGCGGTAAGAATAATTTTTGATGAAAAGAAACTGGATATAGATGCAATAGCCGCTGCCAACGACGACATGGCAATCGGTGCATTAACTGAACTTAACAGAAGAAAAATCAATGTACCCAAAGATGTTGCTATAATCGGATTCAATGATACAGATAAATCAAACAGCGTTAACCCATCTATAACAACTGTATGTCAGCCTTTATTTGAGATGGGTAAACAATCGATATTATCTATACTAGAAAAAATTAATAATAACGCAATCAAAAAGGATATTATATTTTCTACTAATCTTGTTATACGACAATCCTGCGGCTGTTCATTTCAATCGGTTGAGAGCCTTACAAAAACAAAAGTCAAATCGGATATAGATAAGTCAGATTTAAAAAATAAAATTGCTTTAGAAATGATAAATAGTATAAATATCCCGGACAAATATAAAACTTCAATAAAAAAATGGATTAAAGCACTTGTGGCAGAATTTATGAATGAAATAGAAAACAATGAAAATAGCAAATTTTTAAGTCTGCTAAACATTTTTTTCATATTGCTTGCCAATTACGAAAACGAAATCTCCTCATGGCAAAAAGGAATAATCATTTTTAGAAACAATATTCTAAATTCATTAACCGATATCAACAAAATAAATAACGCAATGTTTTTATTTGAAAAAGTATGGGCTTTGTTTAGTGAAATTGCAATGCGTAAAGAAATGAACAAATATCTTGAAATCGAAAGCACAACATATCAAGTTAGCGATATAAGCAATAGCATAATCACATCTCTAGATTTTGAAACACTTCTGGATAGATTGGCTTTAAAGCTACCATGCATAGGGATTAATGGTTGCTATATTTCATTATATGATCATTCTTTAAAAAACTGCAATTATCCAAAACATAAAATTCCAAAATTTTCAAATTTACTTTTTGCATTCAATGAATACGGCAGATTTGGTATAAAGGACAAACAATTTAAATTTGAAACAAAAAAATTACTCCCTGATGAAATTTTGCCAAATAAAAAAAACAGCATTTATATCATTCTTCCATTGTTTTTTCAGAATGAAAATTTTGGCTTTATAATTTTTGAGTCAAGTTATAAAAATCCAATCATTTATGAATCTATAAGAGGACAGATAAGTACGGCATATAAAATTGCAACTTTATTCAATGAAAGATCAGAGGCAGAAAAAAATCTTAAATTAACTTTAGAAAAACTGGAAAAAGTCAACAAAAAACTCCACAGATTATCATTAGCAGATGAGCTAACTGGCTTATACAACCGTAGAGGATTTTTAACTTTAGGCAAACAACACCTTTTAGAAGCAAAAAGAAAACAAACCGGATTCTTAATTTTTTTTGCAGATATGGATAATCTAAAAATTATTAATGATAAATATGGACATGACGAAGGCGATATCGCTATAATAAAAACAGCCGAAATTTTAGAAAAAACTTTCAGGCAGGTTGATATTATAGCAAGATTCGGAGGTGACGAATTTGTAATAATCGCATCAAACCTGACAATAAAAGACAGCTCAAAATTTATAAATAGATTAAAAAAGAACTTTATGAAATACAATCTATCATCAAAAAAACCTTACGAATTATCATTAAGCTATGGAGTTAGCTCATACGAGCCGGGCAGTAATAAAACTTTTGAGGAGTTAATTACTTCAGCGGATAAACTGTTATACAAGGAAAAACGGAAAAAGAAAGGAATTATTTAAATAATATGTAAATTATAGCTAATATAGATATACTCAAATCCATTTTTTTGATATTAATTCAACTCAAAAATAATTAACTTACATAAAAGCGTATTGATTTTCAGGAGTTTTAATATTTATGATTAAATTAAACAAAAATTTCCTTTTACTTCAAAAAAACTACCTTTTTGCAGAAATCGCAAATAGAGTCAATGAATATTCAAAAAAAAATCCTGAAAAAACTATCATCAGACTTGGAATAGGAGATGTAACCGAACCTTTATCGCAAAGCGTTATTAAAGGTCTTCAGGAAGCAGTTTTTGAAATGAGTAAAAGAGAAACATTCAAAGGTTACTGCGATTACGAAGGTTATGAATTTTTAAGACACATAATAAATGAATCAGATTTTAAATCACGCGGAATAAAATTAGATGATGATGAAATATTCATTTCATCAGGAGCAAAAGAAGATACAGCTAATTTTCAGGAACTATTTGACAATAAAATAAAAATTGCCATCCCTGATCCTGTTTATACAGTTTATCTGGAAAGTAATATTATGGCTGGCAGAGCCGGTAAGTTAAAAAACGGAAGATTCAGTAACATATATTATCTTGATTCACATGAAGGCAATAACTTTAAACCTTCATTGCCTAATAAAAAAATCGATTTAATATATCTTTGTTTCCCAAATAATCCTACAGGCCAAACATTGACAAAAGACGAGCTTGCTCAATGGGTAGATTATGCGAGAAAAAATAAATCATTAATACTTTTTGATGCCGCTTATGAAGCATTCATAAGAGAAGAAGATGTACCTCACAGTATTTTTGAAATCGACGGAGCAAAAGAAGTCGCTGTTGAATTCAGAAGTCTGTCAAAAACTGCTGGATTTACTGGAACAAGATGCTCATACACTATAATTCCAAAAGAATTATTTATATATGATGATAAAGGCGGTAAACACTCATTAAATAAACTCTGGCTTAGAAGACAATCCACAAAATTCAACGGTACTGCATATATAATACAAAAAGGTGCATATCAGGTCTTTACAGACCAGGGTAAAAAAGAATGCACCGATACAATAAATTATTATCTTGCCAATGCAAAAATCATTAAGGATGGCTTATCAAAACTCGGCATAAAATCATCAGGCGGGATTAATTCTCCTTATATCTGGCTAAAAGTCCCAGGCAATCTATCCTCATGGGAATTTTTTGACAGACTGTTAAATGAATGTCAGGTTGTAGGCACTCCAGGATCCGGATTCGGTAAATGCGGAGAAGGTTACTTCAGGCTTACCTCATTCGGCAAAAAAGAAAATGTTGAAAAAGCAATGCAAAGAATTTCATTGTTAAAATTTTAATTATTATTTTTTAATCATTTTAATAAAAAGATTATCGATTAATAAAAATTCAAATTTTATTATAGATTAATAATTTTTAAAATATTATATTAAGAGGAATAAAAATTATATATGGAAAGCATTTTGGAAAATAATAAAAAAACAAAAATTATTTGTACAATAGGTCCGGCAAGCAATAATGCCGAAACCATAAGAAATTTAATCAATTCAGGCATGAATATATGCAGATTAAATTTCTCACACGGTGATATAGAAAGCCATAGAAAAACTATAGACCTTATAAGAAAAGTTGAAAAAGAAACCAACGCAAATATTTCAATCCTGCAGGATTTACCCGGTCCTAAAATAAGAATCGGCAATCTTGACAGGGAAGAGTATGAGCTTAAAGCAGGCTCCACTGTATTTCTTACAAAAGATGAGATTGTTGGAAATGATAAAACTTTTTCATGCAGTTATAAAGAGGTAATCGAATCCCTGCAATGCGGTGAAATGGTTTTTTTAAATGATGGTAGGATAGAACTCGTTGTTACAGAAAAAAAATCAGACGGATTGGTTTTAAAAGTTTTAAATAGCGGTACAATACGATCGCACAAAGGCTTAAATATACCATCAAAGAATTTGAATATTTCTGCAATTACCGATCTTGATATCGAATATGTAAAATTTGGTATCGAAATGGATGTAGATTTTGTTGCCGCTTCATTCATAAGATGTAAAGAAGACGTATTAAAATTAAAAAAAATAATTGATGAATCTGGGAAAAACATCAAAATAATTTCAAAAATAGAAAACCCTACAGCATTGGATAATATCGACAGTATCCTTGAAGTATCACATGGGATAATGATAGCAAGAGGCGATCTCGGGATCGAAGTACCTATAGAAGAAGTTGCCTTAAAACAAAAATTTTTAATTAATAAAGCAAGAGCGCTTTCAAAACCGACAATTGTCGCAACGCAAATGCTTATTTCAATGATAAATGAACCTATCCCTACAAGAGCGGAAGTATCCGATATAACCAATGCCGTTATCGATGGAGCCGATGCTTTAATGCTTAGTGAAGAAACTGCTATCGGCAAATATGCAGTGGACGCATGTTCAACGATGAATCAAATTTGTCTTCTGGTAGAAAATCAAAAATTGACCCTTGATCCATCTAAAAATATTCAAAAGCACGCAAAAATGTATCCTGAACTTGCACTAAGTTATGCGGCAGAAGAAATTGCAGAAAATCTGGATATAAGCGCTTTCGTCGTATTAACCCGTACAGGTAAGACCGCTCAACTTATAAGTTCCCGAAGGATGAATAAACCGATACTCACTTTTACAACAGATCACAAAGTTGTAGAACACTTAAATCTTTGCTGGGGCGTTACGCCGTATTATCTTGAAGAAATAAAAAACAGAAAAGTTTTAACCGAAACAGTTTTAAAATTCATTAAAGACAACAAATTACTTCCCGAAGGATCTCTAGTCCTTATTACATGTGGAACAACTAATTCAAAAAACATTTCTACAAATTTATTGGAATTACAATCAATATAAAAAATAAAGCCCGGGTTTATATACCAGGCTTTATTTTTAAGATTCAATTCTGGTATTTTTTAATAACTTCTTTTAAATTAATCCTTCCTTCATAATAAGCTTTCCCGACTATTGCACCAATAATTCTTTTTTCATTTAACATTTTTATATTTTTAATATCGTCGGCGTTTGATACTCCACCGGATAGTATAACGTTTAAATTTGTTTTAACGGCAAAATCCCTTGTTGCTGCAATATTTACTCCTTCTAGCCTTCCGTCTTTTGAAATATCTGTATACACTGCTTGACTGAATCCCAGACCAAACAATTTCTTGCCAAACTCAACCGCATCTATCCCCTCGCCTTCAAGCCAACCTCTTGTCTTCACAACATTGTTTTTTACATCAATACCTGCAATAAGTTTATCGCTATATTTTTTTATCCATTCGATCACCATATCGATATTCTCAACAAGCACTGTCCCCAGTATTAAATAATCAATACCTGCATCAATCAATTCTTTTATATCACTCTCTGTCCTGATCCCACCACCGGTTTCAACAATCAGATTTGTTTTAATTTTTATTTGCTTTATTACATCCCTGTTTATAGATGTGCCACTTTTTGCTCCATCAAGATCAACTATATGAATTCTTCTTGCCCCTGCTTCCTTAAATTTAAATGCAACATCAAGAGGGTCAGCAGAATATTCTTTTTTCGTGCCATAGTCCCCCTCCACGAGTCTGACACATTTACCCTGTATCAAATCAATCGCTGGAATAATCAACACTTTAAAGCCCCTTCAAGCATATTTTCTATATGAACACTAGCCGAAATCAAACTGTCCGTTTTATAATCGACAAAACTAAAATCCTGGAATTGTGTATATTGCGATATTACAGCTATTGTATAACAGCCGGCATTTTTAGCAGCTCTTGCACCGTTAGACGAATCTTCTAGAACAATCGACTCATAAGGATTAACATTTAATCTTGACAGCGTGGCAAGATATATCTCGGGATCAGGCTTGCCTTTTTTTATATTATCCGAAGATTGCAAAACAGTAAAACAATCTCTGATTTTTAATTTATCCAAAACAATATCAAGAAATATTTTCGTTGCACCCGTTGCTATAGCAAGTAGCAGTTTGTTATGAAATTTATTTATGATTTCAAAAAGTCCTGGCATAACAATAAGATCATTTTTATATTTCTGGATCATAATGTTATCTCTCATCTTCAATAATTCTTCAGGGGCAATATCAAGATTCAAATCAGTCGTTAACACCTTCATCGCTTCAAGAGGTGATCTGCCCATCATTTTCCACAATGTCTCATCTTTTAACTCTTTGTTAAAATCTTTAACCATCTGTCTTTCTGCTTCAAAATACAGTCTCTCGGTATCTACCATCAAACCATCCATGTCAAAAATCAATGCTTTCATTTTGATAATTCCTCATAAAATTTTTCTTAAAATATTATTAACTGATTGTCTAGAGTTTTGCAATACTAATTATAAGAGAAATATAATTTATATTTTGATTTTTCTGCACTTTCAGGATAATCCGTAAATAAAAAATAATTTCCTTCAATTAAAAGATATTTTTCAGGATTATCATTATATATGTTTCTTCTTATAAAAAAGACACCATCAAAATCTAACTCCATAATCCCCTGATAAAATTGATAATAGCATGGAATTATTAATTGAGAACTAAACAATGATGGATTTATTTTGTAAAAGTAGTCATCAAATTTACTTTTTAAAATACCATTAAAATTTACGATTTTTATATTTAATTTTTTTGAATCAACCAATTCTATGATGCCTTCAATAATTAATGTATTATTTTTAAAAATAATTTTATCTGGCTCTACTAATTCCATATCTCCAAGAAATTCAAAATTTTTATTTATCTCAGTAATAACACTATTATCCCTTTTTGCGGCATACCTATTCCATCTCCCTTTATATTTTTTGAAAAAATTTTTTAAGAGCAACTCCCTCTTTAACTCATTTACTCCCTCATCTTTAGACTTGATGTCAGATAAAAATAAATTTGCTGATCTATTTATCTCATTAAAATCAATGATTATTGAATTAACTTTAAAAGGCTCCTCAAGTGACAAAAAAAAGCATTCATATCGATTAAAAGACAAGCGCATATCGTTTAAAAAATTTTTTATATAAAATTCTCCATTATTATTTCTGAAAAACAAATTTGATATATTCATTTTATTAATATCATTTATTTTTAAATTATCGTTTTTTTCACCATTTGATTTTTTTTCTGCTAAAATATAAAAACCTCCTTTGATATCAGAAGCTTTATATTTACCATTGAGCTCAAAAATATTTTGATTAATCCATGTCTTTAAACCGTAATCATAATAAAAAAAAACAGCGCCTTTCCTGCTAAATTTTATCGTTGAATCAACCTGAATACTCTCATTTGGTTTTTTTATAAAGAAACCTCCTATAATTCTATAATTCAAACAGTCAAATTCAGGATATGCAAATACCGATAGATCATTATCTGAAATCACACTGACTCCAATTTCATCTTTTACTCCATAATTCCTGCTTCTAATTTCAAATTCATATATACCATTCTTATAAACTGAAGATCTGTCATCATAATATTTTACAAAATCCAGTTTATTCATAAAACATAAATTGATTAAAGAATCATTTTTAATTATACCGTCTGTATATCCTTCTTTCCTTATAATTGCATAATTAATATTGACATCAATATAAATAAATCCATCTTGATCCGATCTTGAATTTTTAAATTCGGCATTTTCAATTTCAAAAAGATTATCAGAAGAAATAATTTTTATTGCATTAAAACCATTTCTTGTAAAATAAAGAATTTCTGTTTTTTTATTTACTATGTAATGAATTTTATTTTTCAAACTACATTCGATTACCGTATTCTTCATTATTCCAGATATGATTTTTAACGTAAGTATTTCCGTTTTATTCTCAATCCTGCTGTTTATAATTTCACATCTTGTATCTTTAGGAATATTCAATTTATATAAATCAATATGAGTATCATCTTTAAAAAAAATTTTTTCATTATTTTTTACAGAAAGTTTGTTGATTTCGACTTCATCCTCAAGCACATATCCAATTTCGCCTTTATAATTTCCTTCAACTACTTCAACTTTTAAAACATCATTAAAAAAACAATTGTCAAAATTATATTCTTCCAGAAGTTTTAAGGCTGTATTATTATCAAGCGTTATTCGTTTTGTAGTATTCAAAAAAGGATACAACTCACCTTCAAAATTATTATATAAAATGGTTTTATCTATCGGATTAAAAAAAATATCTGGATTAACATAAGTTAAAAAAAATAATAAAATAATAAAAATTAATAAATTACGCATTTAATTATTAATCGGTTTTTGTTTTATATATTTAAAGAAGCAAAACAATAATAAATTAATTTTAAAAAAAATTTATTAAATTCACTTAAGAAAGTTTTTAATTAGCCGAATTTTATAATGTGGTTAATAATTTGTTTCCTAAAATTGTCCTAATAATTTAACTTAATCCCCAATTTATAACAGTTAAATTGAGAGTGTGAAACAACCCTAATTTCAGCCGAGCACTAATTTACTTTAACAAAAAGCAAATTGGTGCTCGGCTGCTTTTTTATCTCTTTACAAATTTTAAAAATATTGATAGTCTATCATTATTCAATTATAGCCTTTAAGTTAAAATAAATTATTTCAGGAAGCATTTATGAAATTAAATGAAATATACAGGCAAAATAAATTAATTAAATCATTTGAAATATTTCCGCCTAAAGCCGATTATGATATTTTAAATTTATACAATACTATCGAGGATTTAAAATTATTAAATCCAGATTTTGTATCTGTCACTTATGGCGCTGGAGGAGGCACACGAAATAAAACTGTTGAAATCGCTTCATATATAAAAAATAAAATAGGCATAGAAACCGTTGCCCATCTTACTTGCGTTAATTCTTCAAAAGATGACATAGCAAACGTGTTAATTTCTTTAAAAGAAAATAATATTAAAAACATTCTTGCATTAAGAGGTGATCCTCCACTAGGAACAACAAATATAACAGAATCCCTCGGCGGATTTAAATACGCCTATCAACTGATAGAATTTATCAAAAGCCAGGGAGACTGGTCCATAGCTGTTGCAGGATACCCCGAAGGTCACAATGAATCAAAATCCTTCGAGGAAAATATTGAGTACTTAAAATTGAAAGTTGATAGAGGCGCTGATTTAATAATTTCACAATTATTTTTTAATAATGAGGATTTCTACAGATTTAGGGATGAAGCAGTTAAAAAAGGTATAAATATACCTATAATCCCCGGGATTTTCCCAATATTAAATTTTAATGCCATAAAAAAAATCGCTTCTCTTTGCGGTGCAAAAATACCTCATGATTTATTGAATAAACTTGAAAATAGCAAAGATTCTGCGGTAGAAACTGAAAAAATAGGGATCGAATATGCTACAAAGCAAACAGCCGATCTAATCAAAAATGGCGTCAAGGGCATACATTTTTACTCTATGAATAAAAGCAGGCAGATTAAATTAATTTTTGACAATATTTTTATAAAATAAATTCATTTGAATTATTTTATAAAAATAATTATAATATATTATTATTTTAAAATAAAAATTGTCGTTTTTGCAAAGAATATTTTAGAAAAATATGATTTGAATTATTGTAATTTATACAATTATCACTTGCTATACTTGATAATATAGATAAAAAAGCCGAAAATATAAAAAATATTTTTTATATTTTCATCTGGAGTGAATCAAATGCCTCAGACCAAGATGTTTAAAGCAGGTTCAATAATATATTTTGAAAAAGACAAGGCAGATTCTGTATTCTTACTCAAAGAAGGGAAAATAAATCTTATATATGATGATATATCACTCGGTGAAAAAGTAACCGATGCAATTCTTGCTGGTGAGTTTTTTGGAGTTAAATCAGGTTTGATTCGTTATCCAAGAGAAGAAACAGCAAAAGTTGTGCTTGATTCTATTGTAATTGAATTCTCGGTTAATGAATTTGAAGCTTTGATAATGAAAAATACAAAAATAATTCTTAAAATGATGAAAGCATTCTCAACTCAGCTTCGTAAAATCGGCAAACAGGTTCAAAGTATGGTAAGCAGCAAAGTAGTAAGCGAACCATCCGATGAATTTTTTCATATAGGTGAATATTATCTTAAAAACAAGAAATATAAACAAGCGATGACCGTTTATCAACGATATAAAAAATACTATCCTGACGGCAGATACTCAATACTTGCCGATAAAAGATTTGCAATTGCAAACAGCGCACTGAATTCTTACGGTGAAGGAGGCGGACCAAATCCAATTTTAGACGAAGACACAACGCTCAACTTTAAAAAAAATGAACCACAGGTAAAATCAGACCACGGATTTGAAGATCAGGAAGAAATGGATGATATTTTTAAAGAAAAAAACAATCAATCCGAAGGTATGAAACAATATTATAAAGGTGTCTCGTTTATGAGTCAGGGCAAATACATCGATGCATTTAATACTTTTAAAAAAGTAATAGCTCTGGGTAATGAAGAAGAAAAACTTATGTCAAGTTTTGAAATCGGAAAATGCTTTTATTATCTAAATAAATTTAACGAATGCATTACACACTTTAATAATCTTTTAGGTAAAAATCCTGGATTTAATGAAAAAGCGGAAGTTTTGTATTTTATCGGATTAAGTTATGCACAATTAAAAGATACTGACAATGCAATAAATTATTTTCAGGAAGTCCTGGAATATGCAGACCAAAATGACAATATTTACAGAAAAGCTCAAAAAGCTCTAAAGGAGATTTAACAGATGCCTGCAATGGATTTTGGACCGGAATTTTTTGATAAATACGGCGTCACCTTCAGCAAAGGAGATATCATCTTCTGTGAATATGAGCCGGGAATAAATTTTTATTTTTTGATAGAAGGCAGAGTTAAAATAACCAAAATAATTGATGACAAAGAAAAAATTTTGGATATCCTTTACCCGGGTGAAATCTTTGGTGAAATGGCAATAATCGATGAAGCTCCAAGAAGCGCAACAATTGTTGCAATGGATAACGTTAAAGCATTGGAATTCAACAAAGCTAATTTTGAAGTACTAATGACAGCAAAACCAGAACTTGCAGTAAAACTTTTAAAAGTTTTTGCAAACAGGATTTATGATCAAAAAAGAAGATTAAGAATATTAACACTGCCGACTTCTGAAACTAAAGTAGCAGATGTGTTTGTAATGCTTGCAGAAAACCAGAATTTAAATCTGTCAGAAACAAAAGAAGTAAGTTTTGAAATAACACCAGACCAGGTAGCAAACTGGTGCGGTATGGATATTATGAAATGCAAATCAATACTAGCTCATTTTCAAAAACAAAACAGGATAATCATAGTGCCACCAAACAAAATCACTGTACGCAATATAAATGATTTCTACAGATTCGTTAATTCAAAGAAAAAATCAGTTGATTAATTGTAATATTTATACCAATAAAATTCAAAATCACATATAACTTAAACATTCCTTGACAGAATGCGGTAAAATAATTATAGTTTATTAAAGAGGAGTAAGAATGAAAGATAATATTTTATATCTTTTTTTATATCCGGTAGCAACATTACCAATTAGTGAAACAAAAAAAACACAAATTGCCGACATAATTGCCAAAAATTATAAGTCAATTAATTTAAATGAATTCGATGAGGTGTTATCAAAACCAATTCATGAGGATGATTTAAGTAAGATAATTTTTGAATTAAAAGATAAAGATAAAATGCAAATTTTTAACACTGCAAAATCAATTCTTGAATTATTCAATTATTCAAAAGATGAAATTTTAAAAATTCAATTTATCGCAAAATCATTAAATATAAACCCGGAAAAAACTGGCTTTACCTTTGATATTTTTAACGAAGATGATATAAACCAGTTTGAATTTTTAAATACTGTAAGAAAATACTCAATGGTAAGCGCCGCTATTGGGTTTATACCATTACCTGTTGCAGATATCGCCATTTTAACACCTATCCAGATCGGACTTGTCGCCAAAATCGCCAATATTTATAACCACAAAATTGAGCCCAAAGAATTTTTAAAAATGCTTGCTGGTATAATAGGAGCCGGAATTGTTTTCAGGACAGTAACACGTATAATAAATAGTTTTATCCCTTTTTTAGGATGGGGAATAAATGCAGCTGTTGCTTATTCGGGGACCTATGCTCTTGGAATAATCACCAAAAGATACCTTGAAGCAAATGGACAATTAACAAATGAAACGATAAAAGATATTTGGAATAAATCTTATCTTGACGGGAAAAAAGAATTTCAAAATTTAAAGGATTTCATTTTAAAGAAAAAAGATGAACTAGTAAAGCAGTTTGAAAAGTTTAAAAATACACAAGAAAATGATACTTATAATGATGGAATCAGCGATGAAGAATTATCATCTGATAAAGATTTTGATACCGAAATAGAAAAGCCATTAGAAGAAACAAAGCCCAGAAAAAAAAGCAAAAATTAATAATCATGATTTTTTGATGATACTTGGTGAAATCTCATTTTTAGTATAATCACCTTTTTTTAACAACTCAACAGGAATAGCTTCCTCAAGACTTTTTGACTCATCCAAAAATTTCCCTCTTATCTTATTCGCCTGATTTGCTGTAACTTCAATATTTTTATCCTCAATAGGGAGGTTGCCAATCATCTCAGCAATGCGATCAAGAATGTGCAACAAAGCTCTATTTGTAGGATAGCTTTGTCCCTTTGACCTATCAAGCTGTTTGCCGAGATGATTTATATCCTCCGGAGTTATTGGAAAAAGCTTATAGCCTTCCAGTGCATTCTCATAAGCCACTTTTAAAATGCCTAAAATAATTAAAAAAAGTTTAGGATAAATTTCTCCTGCTTTCCATTTCCTTAGCATCTTAAAACACTTAGAAAGTATAAATGAGTTGGGCTGTATTGATTTAAATAAATTTTCAGGATCATTATCTGCAATTAATGCATCTACTATCCAATGATTACCACAACTCATTAATTTTAAAAAAATTGGATAATTATCGGGGGTAACGCCTTCTTTAGCCATAAATTTGGCATAAGTAAACGCTACATCAACTCCTTCCTGTGTTGTACAATCAAACATAGTATGCAGATATGACAACTCCAATTCTTCAATTTCACTTTCCTGCCACCATGTTTTAATCTCTTTCTTCATTAATTACCTCGCTTAACAATATACCCGATTATGCCTTTGATGAAGGAGGAACTTCATCTTTTTTATAATCTCCTTTTTCGAGGAATATTTCAGGAATAGCTTCACGCAGATGCTTGGTAACATCAAGGAATTTTCCTCTGATATTGTTTGCCTGTGTAGCCACCTTCAAAATCTCTTCGTTTGTTACCGGAATTCCTGGATCAACTAAAGATGCAATTTTATCAAGAAGATACAGAATAGTGGTATTAACCGGATATCTTTGATCTTGAGTATCATCAAGATGTTTGCCTAAATTATTAACATCAGGTATTGATACTGGATATAATCTATAACCTTCTTGAGGATTTTCATATGCAACTTTTAATAAGCCAAATACAACCATAAGGCTTTTGGGGTAGACACTTCCTCTTTTCCACCCGGTAAGCATCTTAAAACACTCAGCCAACAAAAAGGCATTCGGCTGTACTGGCTTAAAAAATTCTTCCGGCGGCGTCTTGCCAATCAGTGCATCAATAACCCAATGATTACCTGATTCGAGCAACAACATAAAAACAGGATAATTATCAGGATTAAGTTTAACCTTTTCGGATATATATCTTGCATAAGCTATAGCTGCATCAACAGCAAGACTATTATTGCAATCAAATATTTCATGTAAAAATTGTAATTCCAGGTTGTTAATCTCTACTTCTGCCCATCCGTGTACGATCCTTGTCGATTTACCCATATAGTCTCCTTAAAATTACATTTAGAGATAACAATAAATAACTATATAATACATTATAATGTATTATATAGTTATTTCATAAATTATTCTTTTTTAGTTTTTTTTGTTGTCGATTCACCTGAGGATGGTTTTTCTGCCTGTTTTAAAGGAACTAATTTTCTCGGCTGTATTTCCTTATCTAAATTAGGCTCTGTCTTTAAGAGTACTTCAGGTATAACATCAACCAATCTCTTTGTAGAATCATAGAAATTGTTTCTGATATTATGAGCATGTACAGCTAAATCTTCCATATCTTCATCTATCCCCTGCCCTTCCAGTTCACTTATTTTGTCAAGAATATCAAGGATACTTCTGTTTAAAAGATCATCCTGACCTTTTTCTTCAATTAAATGCTTACCAAGACTATTAATATCAGCTATTGTCGGTGGATAAATTTTATATCCATCCAATGGTGAATTATAAGTAGCCTGGAAAACACCGAGAATTATTCCTAATGTTTTTGAATAAATCTCACCAGTATGATACCTTGTAAGAAAACTGAAGCATGTTGCAACTATAAAATAATTTGGTTGTATTGAACTCATAAATAGGAAAGGATCTCTTGTGCCTAGCAAAGCATCTATAACGTGACTGTTTCTTACCCCAAGTATTTTTAAAAAAACTGGGTAATTACTATTATTTATACCAACGCTATTTAGATATTTTGCATAAGTAATTGCGGCTTCTACCGCTTCTTCTGTCCTTACACCAAGCAAACCGCTTAATAGATTATACTCAATTTGAGCAATTTCTTCTTTTGTATATGACTGTTTTTTTTCAAAAAGTTCTATCATAAAAAACCTCCTATTATTTAAATAAATACATATTCAGGGGCAATTTCTTTTGCAATATAATCCGATTTAACAAGCAATACCTGAGGTATAATATCTTCCATTTTCCTTCTTTTATCAAAATAATATGTCCTGATGCTGTTTGCCTGTCGTGACATTTGTTCTATATCAGGATCCTGTGTTGTCCCTTCCAATGAACCTAATCTATCCAAAATATCAAGTATACATCTATTGTTAGAATCATCCTGTCCAGTCTCTTTGTTAAGATGTTTACCCAGATTGTTAACATCATTAATACTTACATTGTATATCTTATATCCATCTTTTGGAGAACTATAAGAAGCCTGTAGTACTCCCAAAATAATAGCCAAAGTTTTAGGATAAATGCCGCCAGGATGCCAATTTGTCAATAATTTAAATGCAGAAAGAATTAGATAATTATTCGGTGGTATAGGACTTAACAATAAGAACGGATCCTTATTATAAATCAATGAGTCAATAACCCAGTGATTTTCAACCTCTAATAATTTTAGAAACAATGGATAATTCTCAGTTGTCAATCCGGACAATCTTAAAAATCTTGCATAACATATACAAGCTTCTACTGCTTCTACCGTCCTACAGCCTATCATTCCTTCTATAATGCTTATCTCAACATCCATTATAGACTGTTTTGTCCATGCGTCCTGTATTTGTCTCTCTTTCTCTTTATCCATAAAATAAACCTCCTTTATTTTATTTATACTTAATACAGTACAAACTTCTAAAATTTAATAATTTTGAAGTCATTCCTAATTATTCATTATTTTCGAAGATATAAACATTGTCAAATGTTTTTCATAAAAAATGATTTTTTTTTAAAATTATTATTATTTTTATGAAAATTTTTCACATTTTTAACGATTTTTATATTTTTTAATGAATACAAAATAATTCTTTTGAAATAATTCTTTTGGGGACAGAGCTTAAAATTTTATTCTTTTATTTGGTCAATATTTATGAATAAATTAAACTCTAAAATTTGTAAAATTTCTAACAATACCCTATAAATTCCTTGATTTTTTATAATAAATATAGTATACTAAACGTTACTTTCTTTAAATTGCGGTCAAAAAAAAATAAGGAAAAATATTTGTTTATCCCCGATGAAGTATTAAAGGAGATAAAAGATAAATTAGATATTGTTGATGTTGTAAGAGATTACATACATAGCCTGAAAAAAGTGGGTAAAAATTGGGTTGGATTATGTCCATTTCATAATGATCATAATCCATCGATGCGGATTTCTCAGGAATTAGGAATATTTAAGTGCTTCAGTTGTGGAGAAGGCGGTGATATATTCAGATTTGTAGAAAAGATTGAAAATATATCTTTTGTTGAAGCGGTAAAATTATTAGCAAAAAAAGCAGGCGTTGAGTTAAATTATCAATCCAATGATTTGTCTCAAAATCATCAGCATAGAGAAGAATTAAGTCAATTTAACAATCGGTTAGTAAAACTATTCCAGCATTTTTTGATTGAACGTAAAGAAGGTGCATCTGCATTAAAATATTTATTTAACAGAGGAATAAATAAAGAAATAATCAATGATTTCAAAATCGGCTATGCACCAAAAGACTTTTATAAGATCTTAAATGTTTTTTATAAAAAAGGATTTAATGAAGAATTTTTATTAACAACAGGGATTGTTAATAAAAGCGGTAACCAATTAAAACCTTTATTCTTTGACAGAATCATATTTCCGATATTCAATCAAAATAATGAATGTATTGGATTCGGAGGCAGAGCATTAAATAATGAAGTTATGCCAAAATATATTAATACTCCCGAAACACTGCTTTATAAAAAAAGCAAAAATTTATATGGCATACATATTGCTAAAAAATATATTCGAGATACCAAAAGAGCGTATCTTGTTGAAGGCTATATGGATGTTATAGCCTGTCATAAAAACGGCATAAAGAATGCTGTTGCACCATGCGGCACAGCTGTTACTGCAGGACAAATTTCGCTTTTAAACAGATATGCAGAAGAACTCGTATTATTCTTAGACAGTGACAGCGCGGGCATCAAAGGTGCAGAAAAAGCATTAAAGGAGGCAAGTAATACTTTATTAAAAAAATATGTGCTTTTACTTGAAAATGAAAAAGATCCAGATGATTACTTTAAAAACCATACAATAGATGATTTCAAAATTTTTGAAAAAAAAATGATGGAAGGATTTGATTTTTTAGTAAAAGTAAAAACTCAAAATATCGATAAAAAGGATTATAATGTACTTATAAATTCGCTTAATTCGATATTTGAATATATTAATTTGGAAGAAAATGAAATAATACAGAATTCATTGATAGAAAGACTGTCCACAGCATTAAATATTGATAAGCGCAGCACTGCAAAAGAATTTTTAGCATACAAGAATAAAAACAAATATCAGGTTTTTAAAGAAGAATCAGCTGATAGTCAAGAAAACAATAAAACTATTAAATATATATTTAATAATAGCATAAAAAAAGAAATCGAGCTAATAATCGATCTTTTATTTCTTGAAGATTCATTGGATTTAATAAAAAAATCTTCCTTAAAGGAGGAATATTTTTCAATAGAGCTTACTCAAATGCTTTTTAAAAAGATTTTTCATGAAAATTTATCGATAAATAAGAAGAATTTTATCGATCTAATTGACGATAATGATATTAAAAAATATATCGAAATGCGGTTATTATCCGATGATTTTAAGGATATCGCATCAAAGGAATCAACACTGTATAACGATGCAATATACCGAATTATAGATATAAGCAAAGCTTATTATGACAAACAAATTCAAATTATCAATAAGAATATTAAATACGGTGAGCTTTATCAGGATGATGAGTATGTTAGGAAATTTTTAGAAGAAAAATCTGTAATTATTAATGAAATAAAAAAACTAAAAAAATTACAGGAGTTAAAAAAGCAATGATTGAAAAAATCACTGATTATCCCGAAATAAAAAAATTACTTGAACTTGGCAAAAAGAAAAAAGAATTAACAATAGATGAAATAAACAAAAATTTACCCCAGGATATAATCAATTCCGAAAAGATTGATGATGTTTTCATATTATTACAAAAGAAAAACATCAATATAATAGATGATGTTGAAATGCTTTCCATAGAAGAAATCAACAAGGAAATAATGATCGATGAAAAAAAACATAACAAAAAAGGTGAAGCAAGAAAAGAAAAAAAAGTCATCTATGGAAGTAGTACAAGTGCGACCGATGATCCAATTAGAATTTATTTAAGAGAAATCGGTAAAGTTGACCTATTGAAGGGTGAAGAAGAAGTTGAACTAGCAAAAATGATTGAAGAAGGTGAAAAAATAATTCATGCAGGAATCAAAAAAACAGGTATTACAATCATCGAATTTTATAATATCTTAGAAAAAATCAGCGTTGACCCAATCGATATGGACAAGCCTGTCGTAACAATAAGGTCTGACTCCAGGGAGTATTCTTCAGAGAAAAAAAGAATCAAAAGCAAATACAAAGAAATACTTCAGGCTTATATGAAAAAAGTCTTGATGTTCAAAACTTTATTAAATAAACTACATAATTCACGTGATGAAGAAGAAAAAAATGATCTAAAAGATCAAATTAAAAAGGTTAGAGATGAAGCCTTTGCAATTATTTTTTCTCATGAAATAGATAATCAAGATATTATTAAAGTCGCCGAAGAAATAATAAAAATTGTTAAAAAAATCGAAGATATTGAAAACAGTACCAATAAAATATTAAAAAAATTTGGTTTTAAAGATGTTAAACAGATTAAGCAACTGGGCAAGGCTATATTGAATAATGAAAATCGTAAAGAAATAGAAGAAGAATACAACATGCCTGTAGAAAAAATTAATGAATTCATAAAAAAAATTAAGGCTAATGAACAATCTTTAAAAGCAAAAGAATATAAATATAACAATAGTATAGAAGAATTAAAACAGGCTGGAAATGATGTCGCTAAAGGTTTATTCATGGTTAAAAATGCAAAAGACAAACTCGTAAGAGCAAATTTAAGACTGGTTGTATCAATCGCAAAAAAATATACAAACAGAGGGATGCATTTTTTTGATCTAATACAGGAAGGAAACATTGGTTTGATTAAAGCAGTAGACAAATTTGAATACCGCAAAGGATATAAATTTTCGACCTATGCAACATGGTGGATCAGGCAAGCTATAACACGATCAATTAGCGATCAAGCCAGGACAATCAGAGTGCCAGTACATATGATCGAACAGATAAACAAGGTATTAAAAGAATCACGACAATTGATGCAAAGACTCGGACGTGAGGCTACCGATGAAGAAATTGCAATGGAGCTTGATTGGCCAATAAGCAAGGTTAAAGCTGTTAAAAACGTATCGAGAGAGCCGGTAAGTCTTGAAGCACCTATAGGTGAAGAAGACGACAGCTTACTGGGTGAATTCATTGAAGACAAAGGCTTTGAAAATCCTGCAAGCTTTGCAACATTCAGAGATCTTCAGGAACAGCTCACAAAAGTTATAAGGACTCTCACTAAAAAAGAGCAGGATGTCCTTAAAATGCGGTATGGTCTTGAAGACGGATATTCTCTGACACTGGAGCAGGTCGGTTATATTTTTAATGTTACAAGAGAGAGAATCCGACAGATTGAGGCAAAAGCTTTAAGGAAATTAAGGCATCCAGTAAGACTCAGAAAATTAAAAGATCATCTTGATGAATAATGAGCTTTTATCATATTAAGCTTTTAATATTTTACCTAAAAAAGCTTATATTCCAGTTTTTTTCTCAAGCATTATCAGCACAAATAAAATTATTGTAACTAAATTTTTTTATTTTTCATAAAAATCTTTATATACAAAAAAATAAATAATTCAGATCTTTCTTTTTTACCTCTTTAAAAAAATTATAAAAATAGTGATAATATCAGATTTAATACGGTTCCTATAATCAATGTTGTTGATAACATTATTGCCAGTATGATTAAAAGATTTTTAATACCTAATTCTTTTATAATTATTGTAAAAGTACCAATGCAGGGGAAATATGTAGAAAGCATAACCGTCGCAATTATTATCTGTTTAAGATTGAGATGCAATGGCGCAAGCATTCCTACGGCAATATCTTTCCTCAAAAAACCTATTATAAGTGAAGCTACAGCCTCTGAAGGAAGATCAAAAAACAATTTAAACATGGGACCTGTAACTTGCGACAAAAATGAAATAATACTCAGTGAATATAGTATATTGGTTATCAGGATACCAAGCAAAACAAACGGTACTGCTTCTTTCAAAAAACTAACTGTACGCATACGAACTTTTTTTATAAGGGAATTTAAATAAGGCAATCTGTAAGGTGGAATTTCAAGAAATATTTCAGGCGATTCTCCTTTAACAAGCCGTCTCAAAATTATACCTAAAGTAAACCATATAAAAAAAAGCGTACCAAAAACAGCAAGCAATGCCAATAACCCGTACTTACCGACAAGACCTATAATCATTGCTGTTTTTGCAGCACAAGGTATTGATATGGCGATCAAGACTACTAAAATAAATTTCTCTTTTTTAGTTTCCATAATACGTGTTGCAATAATCCCGGGGACATTACACCCTAATCCAAGCAACATCGGAATAACAGATACACCGTGCAATCCCAGAAGATGCATAACTCTGTCAAGTAAAACTGATAATCTCGGCAAATATCCCGAATCTTCAAGAAAACTCAAAACAATATAAAACGAAAAAACATATGGAAGAATTACTGCTAAAATTACGTATAATCCTGTAGTCAATATGCCAAAAGATTGAGAATAATCAATAGTACCATTAATTAAATTACCAATTAAGATCGTATGAAAAAATCCTTTCTGTGATAAAAATAATGAAAGTTTATTCATTAAAGGAAGCCATAAATAAGAAAAAAATGGATCAAATACATATTTTATTAATCCTTCACCAGCAAAGCGTATTATAAAAAAAACTAAAAATAAAACTATCACTGCAAAAGGCAAACCAAAATACGGTTTGATGCTTGCATCCTTTAATAAATCAAAAAAACTATGATGCCTATGCGAAAGTTTTTGCACCTTACCGATTATCATTCCTATAGTTTTCCATCTATCAAAAAGATCGTATTTAAAACTAATAGTTCTTTTATGCTCATCGAGATTAATTATTTTAAATACAAGATTATTAATACCTTCACCTGACGCGCCGCAGGTTGTTGTCACAGGAATGCCTAAAATTTTTTCAAGCTCATCTTTATCTATGGCTATACCTCTATGCTCTGTATCATCCCAAAAATTTAAAGCTATAATCATTGGCTTTTTCATTTCAATTAACTGCAGGGTAAGATTTAAATTCCTTTCAAGATTAGTTGAATCAATTACGTTTATAAAAATTTCCCCTTCTTTAATCATCTTTAAGGTTATTTCTTCGGCTTTGCATGATGCGTCGAGAGAATAAATACCAGGCACATCTATAATTTCATATTTTTCATCATTATACGTAAGATAACCTTTTTTATACTCCACAGATGTCCCGGGATAATTTGAGGCGATAACATAAACACCGGTTAATCTTGAAAAGATAGCACTTTTACCTACATTAGGATTACCAATTAAAAGAATTTTTTTCATATAACCCAACCTTATTTTTCTTCAACTATAATTTTACATGCCATGCCATATCCAATAGCAATTTGAGAATTATAAACCTGGATAATAACAGGACCTCTAAAAAAATGTTGGCTAATTTTAATTATTTCAGTGCCTGTCCTTATGCCCATATCATAAAGTTTTCTCTGTAATCCATGACCACCAATAATATTTTTTACAATAGCTTTTTTCCCTACATCCAGTTCGTTAAGATTCATAAACTCACCTTGTTATAATATAAATTAATACTTCCTATTTCACAGCCTGTTTCTTTTGCAACCATCGGGCATTTTGCCATAAAAAAATAAAAAACAGGCTTAGTCATATCCATAAAGGATTCAAAATTACCCTGCCCCTTGCTTATTACCATATCAGCTTTTTTATATTTATTCATAAAATCAGCAGATAATAAATTATAATTTGTCCCTGGTATTACCGACCCCGATGAAACAACCTCTGCATATTTATCGATACCGCATTTAATTGCATCTTCTATTAAAGCATCATTTATTATCGGTTTTTCCTTTACTGCATAAATTATATTAATCCCGGAATATAAATTTTTTAATTCTTCTATCAGTATTCTATCAAAAACAGTTTCACCTGCATTATCTGCAAGAAAAACAATTGTTTTCGATTTTACCAGATTATTTACTAATTCACTATATGCAAAAAAATTATTATTTATATTTTTAATCATCCTATTTTCTTTTTTTAAAATATTTTCAAGCTCTTTTTCAATATTAATATTATTTTTAACGCCAAAATCAATTATATTTCCAGCAATCGCCATTTCTACAGCAGTTAACAACCTGTCATTTGATTCTTCAATTTTATCTTTACACAATTTATAAACACTTAAAGCAAGTTCATTGCTTTTATTTTTTATTGATTTATAAAAATCATCTGTATTCGATTCTTTTTTTATCAAGCTATGTATTAAACCTGCCATTTCGGGAGGAGTCATATCAAGAATGCTTTCTGCAAATAATTTACCGATTTTATCAATAATTATTTTAGTTTTACTATCATCCAAACCTGCTAATCTAGAGGCATCAATAGCCTGCCTGTAAAAACATGGTATACAATCAATATATGTTTTCATATTTTAAAACTGTCCTGTTTTTAATAAAACCAGCGTACATGCTTCTATTACTTTAATCCCTGCTTTTTCAAATTTTTCTTTTAATAAAACCGATTCAGTACCCGGATTAAATATTATTCTAGCTGGATTTTTAGCTATTATTTCATCATATTTTTTTTCAACAAGACTAGGATTCATATATATTGTTAATGTGTCTATCTTGTCGTTTATTTCCAAAATATTTCTAACACACAAAATACTATCTATCGATTCATAATTGGGATTAATTGGAAATACTTTATATCCTTTTTCAACAAACAGTTTTTGTGCCATATTCGAATAACGTTCAGGCTTTGGAGAAGCTCCAAGTATTGCTATATTTTTATTCAAATTCTTAAATCCTTTTTATAATTTATTTAATGATTGTTTTATATCATCAATCAGTTTTTCTTCATCTTCTATACCGCAAGACATTCTTACAGTATTTTCTTTGACTCCAAACATCAACCTCCTTTCAAAAGGCATATAAAGCATGGTTGTCAAAACAGGCAGACACACAAGTGATTCGGTACATCCGAGACTAACAGCATGTTTTATTAATTTCAAATTTTCTACAAATTTCTCTGCATCACTTTGATTAGTCCCGACATCAAATGCAAGCATTCCCCCGAATCCGTTTTTCATCTGCTTTTTTGCAATTTCGTGTCCTTTATCAGACTTTAATCCCGGGTAATATATTTTTTTGATTTTTGGATGTTTAGATAAAAATTCAGAAACTGCCATAGCATTGTCGCTCATTTTTTTTGCTCTCAACTCAAAAGTTTTCAACCCTCTTTCAAGTAATGATCCTGAAAATGCATCCAGCGTAGTACCAATTGCCTGCCTGGTAAACCATAATGCGTCATACTGTTCGTGTGTTTTACATATAATCGCTCCTGCCATTAAATCATTATGCCCGCCGAGAGCTTTTGTTGCACTGTGTACTACAATATCCGCCCCAAGTTTTAAAGGTTTTTGATGAAACGGAGTTGCAAAAGTATTATCAACAACAAGCAAAGCGTCAATTTTATCACAAACCTTTCTCATAAATTCTATATCAATTATTTTTATAAGCGGATTACTGGGGGTTTCACAAAAATCATTTTTGTGTTTGGTTTTATGTGTTTATCTACATTTTTATAATCATCTGCATTAATCCATGTTATCTCAACTCCAAATTTTTCAAGAATTAAAGACACTTTATAATTAGCACCATAAACATCATAAAATGTTAACAGATGATCTCCATGTTTTAGATAAGTTAAAAACACCATAGTCAAAGCAGCCATGCCAGTTGTCGCTATGATACAATCATTTGCTTCTTCCAACAGGGCAAGACGTTTTTCCTGAGTCCTTATTGTAGGATTATCATCCCTGTGATAGGTATATCCGTCAATCTCTCCATTTGTTATTTTTTTTAACACATCAAATGACACATACTCATAATTTACAGCAGAAACAATAGGTGTTACCATCGGCTTATTACCATAGGGTGTTAATGGATCACTCTGCATATTTACTCCTTAAGTTTTATAAATATTACATTACACTATAAATACTTTAAAATGTTAATATTTCAATTTTTTTTATCAATAATATCTTTTATATTTTTCCATATGTTTTTTATGGATTCGGTTATTATATTGTCAGTGTATTCAATTACAGACAGTTTTTTTATTTGTGCTTCTGTTATTGATTTGTCATAAGGCACAGTCCCAAGAAAATCTGTAGAATAATAATTCGTAATTTCTTTTATTTCTTTTGTTTTTTCAAAATTAAGATCATACTTATTTACTATAATCCCTGATCTAATATTAAAAAACTTTACTACATCCAGTATTCTTTTTAAATCATGCACTCCAGAAACCGTTGGTTCTGTTACAATAACGGCATAATCAGTTCCTGTTAAAGAAGCTATTACAGGACAACCTGTCCCAGGTGAGCCGTCAATAATTGATTCTTTTAAATTAAATTTAGCTGCAAGTTCAGTTTTTTTATTTCTTATTAAAGTCACCAATTTGCCGGAGTTTTCCTCTGCAATACCTAACTTTGCATGGCTCATTGGCCCAAATCGGGTATCTGAAACAAACCATTCTCCATTAACTTTTTTTGTAAATTTTATAGCATTATATTTACAAATAATTCTGCATGAACCACAGCCTTCGCACGAATGATAATCAATAGAATAAAATAATTTAGAATCTTTGATGCTTTTTTTTATAGCATTAAATTTACAGATATCAAAACATTGACCACATGAATTACATTTATCATAAATAATTGTTGCAATTTCACTGCCTGAAAAACTTCCTTTATCCTTAATTTGAGGGTTCAATACAAGATGAAGGTCTGCAGCATCAACATCACAATCTGAAATTGCAATGTTTTTTTCCAATGCACAGAAACCTGCAACAATCGAAGTTTTGCCTGTCCCACCCTTGCCACTTATTACTACGATTTCTTTTGCATTAGTTTTTGTTTTATTCTCTTTAACACCACACTCAATTTTTTGCGCGTCATTTATTTTAATTTCATCTTTTTTTATTTTTTTAATTACTGCTTTTTTATTGCTAAATAATGACAAAATTTTAAAAGATATATTTTTAAATAGCTCCATGTATTCAGGAAATTTTTCAACAGCCAAATCTCCGGTCGAATAACACTCAGCAATCTTACGGTCATCGGGAATCTCTGCAATTATTTCCAGTTGTTCTTGATTACAATAATTTTTTAAATCATCGTTTAAATACTCGGCGCGGTTTACGATTATTACAGGCTCCTGATCCATCTCCCTGCATATGTCAACTGCCAATTTTAAATCATTTATTCCAAAAGGAGTAGGATCTGTTATCAGTATGCACAAATCGGCATTTTTAACAGTTTCCACAACAGGACACGATGTCCCCGGTGGCGAATCAAGAATAGTAATCTCATCCCCTATATATTCTTTTACTTTTTTTATCAACCTTGGAGTCATACCTCCTTCGCCTGTTTCCAGCAGTCCGTAATGAAAATCAATATTAGCGCTTTTACCGTGATTTATAATTCCAATTTTTCTTTCTTTTTCTATTATACTACCAGTCGGACATACAAGCTGGCAAGCACCGCAGATATGACAGAGATTTTTAAAAAATAAAATTTTTTCTTTAACAAGGGCAATCGCATTATATTTGCACGCTTTTACACATTCACCGCATTTTATACATTTTTCATTATCAACACCTGCAGGTGAAAGAAAATTAATATCTTCTGTTTTATATATACATGGTTTTAAAAAAAGATGTCCGTTAGGTTCTTCAACATCGCAGTCAAGGTATGTTACTTTCTTACCCTGTTCGTTTAACACATAAGAAATATTTGTTGAAACGAATGTTTTACCTGTCCCGCCTTTGCCGCTTGATATTGCAATTTTTAAATTCATTTATATATCCAGTTTTATTATATATTAAAAAGTTTATAAAATACTTGGGCTTGACATTAAAAGTCAAACCCAAAATAAAAAATAAATATTTTTATTAAGCCTCTTTTAACCACTCAATAATTTCTTTTGTCTCAGGTATTCTACCCATACATTTCACCTTACCATTAATTGCAAGTGCAGGTGTAGAGGTAACTCCCCGTTGTAAAATTTGAACCTGATCTATAATATGTGTTATTTCTCCTTCAAGTGATAATTTTGCAAGAGCTTCCTTGCTGTTCTCTTCGGTTTTTTTACATTTTGGACAACCGCCCCCAAATACTTCTAATTTTAACATAAAATCCTCCATATAATTATAATGTTACTATAAAACTTTGATATACCAAACCGGCCATCATTGCTACAATAACAGCCAAAATTGCATAATTTATTACACATTTCCAGCCAATAATGCGTGAAACTCCCATCATTGATGGAATCGAAGCCATAGGGGCTCCAATCAAGAATGCCAGAGCCGAAGACGGTGACATACCTTTTGTTATTAAAGCCTTAATTAAAAACACCTCTACAAGTGTAGGTGTATAAGTAGGAACACCTATGACTGCTCCAAGAATTATACCGCGAATCCCTGTTAAATAGCCCACAACGAGTTGTGTAGGAAGATATCTTTCTATAAAACTAATAACAAAAACTCCTGCTCCAAGATATGGAAGAACCAATTTTGCTAAAATCCATGCTTCCTTTAAGGCTTTCCAGCTTTTTTCACTAAAAGGCAGTTTTTTTTCATCAGTACTGACAGCTTCTACTTTTGAATACTTCTCTTCCTGTTTTCGTCCCCATTTTGTTAAACTTACCAGATAACCGATTATTATTGCTCCAATTAAAGAAAACAAAAGCCTGAACAGCATAATTTTATAAGAAATTATACTTCCGGTAAAAATCAGCGCTAATACATTCGCTGACGGAGCCATAAGAAGAAATGTAATTGCAGGACCAATCCCGGCTCCAGAGATTAAAATCCCTCCAAAAATTGGTATCATTGCACAGGAGCAGACAGTCATTACTGGTGCAGATATACCAGCCAGTATGTATGAAAAAAAACTCTTGCTACTCATATATTTTTTCATTTTTTCTTTAGGAACAAAAACCGCAATAACCCCTCCTAAAACAAAAGCCAATAAAAGCGCTCCCCATGCGCGGGTTATATAACTAAATGTGTAAACAAACGGTATCTGCCAGAAAGGATAATTAACTAATTCGTTAATATCTGTTGCAGGATTATCATAGTTAAATACAGGGAACAAAGGTTTACCCCCGCTAAAACGTGGATATAGTAATATTATTAATCCAAGAGTTAGTAATATCCACGGTAATATTGTTTTAAAAAATTTATTCATATTATCTCCAAAATAGTATAAAATTAAATATTTTTAGACCGTATTTAATCATGGCAATATTTAATTAATACCCCAACCATCCCACCAACAAGAACAAAACTGTCTCTTTTTCATTTGGATTTTTCTCCTAATTTATAAATAAAATTTAGTTATAAGATTCCATTATTCTTTTATCTTCTTTCAATAAATGTCTGGCTATTTTATCTATTCCCATTTTCTGCCAAAAAGAAAGTTTTTTGTGCATATTATAATACTTTAGTGGTATTGGATGTGTCCCTATTACAACAGGAATTTTATAATGATTTTCTACGAACTCTTTAAATTGATTTATATACTGACAGGGAGGATATCCGACAACCATGCCTGTAGCAAAATGAATGACTTCTACACCATTTTTAATCATTTCTGCCGGAACATATTCTATGTTACCTCCAGGACATCCTCCACAGTTTGAAAATCCCACTAATTCTAAAATTTCATCCTTAGGATATTTTGCAAAACCTCCAGTATATTCTTTTAACGATCTTAAACATTTACCACCAGCACATGTAATATAACGATAACAAATAATTATTCCGATTTTCATTCTGATATTCCTTCTTTACTTTTTTTAACTATTACTATTAACCAGATATTCGCCAATTGCTTTGTAAAAGGTAATGCAGGCAAGTATCGCACAATGATGAAAATCATTCGGAAAATATTTTAATTTATTGATTATATATTGAGGAGAAACAGAAATAGCTTCATTAATATCTTTATTAATTATAAATTCTGCTAATGTTAATCCGCATGCTTTTGAAGATGCACAGCCTGTTGTATTAAATTTTACATCTGTTATTACATTGTTTTCAATTATAAGATAATACTCCATGACATCACCGCATGCTCCTTTAAATACTGAAAAACAGGATGGTTCATTTAAACGTCCATATAATACCCTGTTTTCAGAAGTTTCAATCATTTCATTTGAAATATCGTTATTGTTATTATTTAAAATATTCATAAATCTTCCTTTTTTACTATCCAGAATTTTGAATTAGCTTTTACCTTTTTTTTATTTTCCTGAAAAACAAAAGCATCCAGTTCGACAAAATAATCAGATTTCTTTTCTTTCAACTCAACTGATATTTTTATATTGCTGTTTATATCAATTGATCTTAAATATTTAATATTCAATCTTACCGTATAACCTATGATACCATGACCAAAAAGGCAATGTGTCATTGCAGAGTCAATTAATCCGAATATAATACCTCCATGCATCATATTACTATATCCTTGATAAATTTTATCGCAAAAAAAAAATCGCAGTATATATACCATTATCATCAAAAAAATTATCAATGTATAAATTATTTTTATTATAAATACATTCAGAATGATGCTCATTTTTAAGCTTAAGTAATCTTTTAAGATAATTATTCATGTATATTATCTATTCATCCCAGAATGAGAATCAACTGTTGCCTGATTTATTTCTTTTAATTCGTTTTTTTTAAATTTTTCTATTGCCTCTTTAACTGTCCCACTAACTCCTGTATAAATTTTAATACCGCCTGCATTCAATATTTGAAATGCATTAGGTCCTACATTACCAGTTAAAACAACTTCAACATTTTTTTCGCTGATTAATTGCCCTGCTTGAATACCTGCTCCTCCGGACGACTCCGCACTATTATTTTTAATTGCCTCAAAACCCAATGAATTTGTATCTACTATTATAAAATATTCACATCTTCCAAATTTAGGATCAACTTGAGAATCCAATGTTGCATGATATGCAGTAACGCATATTTTCATTTTTCACCTCCATGATCATGACTATCATGATCGCATTCAGTTTTATCAATACCATATCCTTTCCCTGCACCAGGTTTACATAAAGATTCGCCGCTAATTAATTTATCATCCAATAATCGAGTGATGATGTCATCGATTTTACCGGAAATACCAATATACTGTTTGATGTTGTATTGATTGAATAAATTTTGTGCATTCATTCCCATTCCTCCGGCAATAATACATTCCACCCCTTTTTTATAAAAGAATTCGGGTAAAAATCCCGGATGATGACCAGGATTGCTTATTACTTCCTTATTAACAATTTTTCCACCCTCAATATCTACTATAGTGAATTCTGGGCATCTTCCAAAATGAGCTGAAACATAACCGTTGTCAGTTGAAATTACCGCTTTCATAAATTTTTCCTCCTAATTTATCTTTTAATAATCAGATTCAAATTTTTTTGTTGAATCCAAATTATTTAAATTCTTATCATTTAAAATTTCAATTTTTGATGAACCTGAAAACTTTCTAAATATACCTTTTATGAAACTGTTTTCTCTTTTAAGGTCATCATATATTACTTTACACAAAAAAGTAATAAGACCGCCTCCTAAAGTAATACTCTTTGCATTAAGAAACCTGTTTCTAATACGCTGCCTTTTATGCATGTTTTATATCCTTTAATAAAGGCTGGAATTTATAATTACTTATAAATTCCAGCTTATTTTAATTTTCTATTATGAGGTCTCTTTCTCAAGATCTTTAATTCTATTATTTATGTTTTCCATTTCACTCTGCATATACTTTGCCTGATTTTTAAGGATATTTACTTCCTCTTCCTTTGTTAAAGTAGAATTATTATAGCTCTGTCCCCTTAATCCGTTATAAAAAAACCTGTTCCTGAATCCTCTGCCTCTTCCAAAACCCATACCTCTGCCGAAAAAACCTCTTCCTCCTATCGGATTGGCATAACCCGGCGTATTGAAACCTGCACAAAATCCGGCTCCTCTGCCTGTCATTGATCCCAATCCTGAAGGACCTGTTCCATCTCCTCTAGGCATAAAACACCTCCTAAATTATAAAATATTCTATACCATGGTATTATTATCTAAATGATAAATATTATCATTTAGATAATAAATAAAAACAATAAAGATATGTATACCCTTATTGTTTTTATAATTATTTTCCTTTTTTAAAGCACATAAACCAGTCAAGACAATACTTGCCTTCTTCCTTTTTTTCTACCCTGTCTTTAGCTGTACCGCATGAACCCGGTGGTGGTATTATAACATCATCTCCAGGCTGCCAGTTAGCCGGCGTTGCAATACTCTCTTTATCTGCTTTTTGAATAGCTATTATTATTCTTTTGATCTCTTCCATATTTCTTCCGGTTGATGATGGATAGAATAAAATAGTTCTTATAACAGCTTTTGGGTCAATAATAAAGACTGCTCTTACTGCCTGTGTTGTTGAAGCATTAGGCTGCAGCATTCCAAACTTTTTTGCCACTTCCATTTTAATATCTTCAATTACAGGGAATAAAACTTCGATATTTTTCATTCCTTTATACTCTATTTTTTCTTTAATAGTCCTGAGCCATGCAATATGAGCATATATGCTGTCGATTGATAAGCCTATTAACTCAGTATTCAATGATTTAAAATCATTTTGCATACTTGCAAATGTCATAAACTCTGTTGTACATACAGGTGTAAAATCAGCAGGATGGCTAAATAATATCACCCATTTACCCTTATAATCCTCTGGAAAATTGATCTCTCCCTGAGTTGTTTTAGCCTTAAAAAACGGAGCCTGATCACCAATTAAAGGCATTCTAATTACCTGTTCTTCCATAAGAATCCTCCTTTTTTTAATAAATAATAAATCATAAAATATTTGA
>CAZHHK010000022.1:0-31253 GCA_964531405.1 uncultured Spirochaetales bacterium
AACCTTTCACAAGTCTCAATTCTTGAAACATAACTTTTATTATATGCTTTTAATCCTTCTTTTGATTTTTTTTAACTGATAGATTGCGCCATTTTTGACCTCTTTCCATCCATCATCCGTATTTATACAAGCCCCATCACAGGAAATTGCCAATAAATCAGGGGTTTCTTTAACATGATCGGTTTCGCCTGACTCTAATGCATTATCTTCTTTTTCTACAAGTCTATTGCCGATGGTTTTGGTGATTTTTTGTAAGGCGGAGCTTGAAATGGATAAACCAGCTATTTTTTTGATCATTTCACTTGCCATTTCATAAGGCGACTGCATTGAAACATAACAGGCAAGTTCTTTTATATCAGGGAAAAATTCATCCTTAAGCCATTTAAACTTTTGTTCAATTGGAAAAAATCCGCCGGATTGGGAAGTATAATAAGATCTGGATAATTGGACTTCACCCAGGCAGGTTAAATAATGCCTTTTAAGATGGTTATGAAATCTGTAAGAGTTGCCTTCTGAATCAGTTATTTTATATCCTTGATATCCATTCCCAATTTTTTCTGTAAACCAATTTTCAAACATCCTTGCTCCAATATACATCATTTTAGTTTTTATTGATTGGGTGATTGTTACAATTTCTTTTTCATCCGTGTTCATAATTTCCTGATAAATTGTTTCAAAAAGGTTGAATATTTCTTTTTTATTTGATAAAATTTCCATAGGCAGCGCTCCTTTTGATTAAATGGTTTTTTTTAATTTAAATTTTATCATAATTTGAGTCGCTGCCTAACCTTTTTCACCTAAAATTTAAAATTACACCCAGTAAAAAAAGAAATAAAAAAAGTAATTGAATATTACAATAAAAAAAGATATCATTCTAGCATAGGTTATAAAACGCCGTTGGCGTATATTTTAGATCAACGGCATATCTAACGCAAATTTTAATAAAAGTGGTTTCCTAAAAGGGTACAACTTCCGCATACGCTAGTACCGTTGTTTGCAATAAACTGGCATGAGGAATAAGACCGCCACCGGAAAAAGAATAAGAGCGCGAACTGAAAAAAAGACTATGAAATACGAAGAAATACCTTTTCTGTCAAAAGATGAAATCGAAGCAGCCATTTTGCGTGATGACCCAGGTGAATTAATTTTTGTTGTCCTTTCTGCTGCACTTTACGCAGAAGATGTTGAATGGGCACAGAGCGTATGTAATAGACTAATTAAACATGATAATTTTAATGTTAGGGGTAATGCAATATTGGGTTTTGGGCATATCGCACGTATTCACAATCAACTTGATATTAATGTAGCAAAACCAGCAATCGAGGCTGCTTTAAAAGATGTTTCTGAATATGTTCGTGGCCAAGCGGATTGCGTAGCAGATGATGTAGAATTCTTTTTAGGTTGGTCTATAAACAGGCCTTAACATTCAGTTTCGAATAAACAATTGAGGTGCAAATGAATATAATGCTAATGTCGGACAGATAGCTCCTCAAGCAACTGATGCCATCAAAAATCTTATTATGGCGATTGGTGAAGTAACCGGCGATAAGATAAATGTTAATGTTGTGCCCGTAAATCGGGGAGTATCCTTAATTATAGTAGGACAGGCTGATTTTTATGGACCAGCACTGGAATTAAAAGATGAAAAAAAAATATCAGAATTAAAATATGTTTTTTCAACATCATATATATATAAATCAACATGGGTCTTATATGTAAATAAAAATAAGAATGTAGATGTCTCAAAATTAAAAGATGGTAAGCTTACCGACTTAAAAATAGAGGCAGATATTACTATTGCCAATCATTATTTTAATTTTCCGATAAAAGCTTCAAGAAATATTTCAGATAGCTTAAAAAAAGTCGAAGAGGGTACAATTGACGGTTTTATCTATGTTCAAGCTCCAACCGATATTATTTTAAGAAAATCAGGATTTAAAAATATTAAACGTATTTATTTTGATACATACAATGGGAAATTTGTTATTGTTAAGAATTCAAAAACAAAAGAAATAGATGCAATGTTGACCAAAGGCATAGAAATATTGAAAAAAAACGGAAGATACAATGATATTATGTCAATATTTATATCCGATGGAAAATATATTGATTGGCAGCCGTAATCTAAATAATAGAAAATTTGTAACTACATTTTATATATTTTTAATTTTACTGAATTCTCATCTAATTCTCTTGACATCATAATTTTCGATATTATATATTGAAAACATTAAATTTAATTGCCCCTAAGTTTGATTAATTTAGTTATAATATCTTTTTTGCAAAAGTAGCCTAAAAATATATATGGTATTTTTATGAAGAATAGAATTTTAAACAAAGCAAATAAAAACTATCAGAGATTATATGAAATATGCAGCGCTGATGCAAATCAGGCGATTCAAAAAATGGATTCGTCCTTTAACGGCTTATCAAGTGAAAAAGTGGAAAGCCGCCTTAAAGAATTCGGCAGTAACCTTTTATTTAAGGGTAAAAAACATAATATTATCGTAGACCTTGCATTAAGATTTAAGAATCCTCTTGTAATTCAGCTTTTAGTAATTTGTATTGTTTCATTAATAATGGGAGATTTAAGATCAACAACAGTTGTTGGCGGCATGATATTTTTGAGTGTTTTTCTTGCTTTCTTTCAGGAAAAAATGTCAGATAAAGCTGCTTTCGAGCTTCAAAAACTTGTGCAAACAATAACTACTGTTATAAGAGATGGTAAAGAAGAAGAAATAAAAATCAAGGAAGTAGTTCCGGGAGACATTGTTGTACTTCAGGCAGGCTCAATAATTCCGGCTGACTGCAGGGTAATTCAAGCAAAAGATTTTTTTGTTAGCCAATCCGCTTTAACCGGAGAATCAATGCCGATAGAAAAATTTACTGAAGCTTTTAATCTTAATATAAACGAGCCGTTATCATTTGCCAATGCATGCTTTCAGGGCAGCAATGTCATAAGCGGTTCGGCAAAAGCTCTAATCATAAATACCGGGATTAATACTTTCTTAGGCTCAATATCTACAACGTTAAGTGAAAGCAAAGAAAATACAAGTTTTGATAAAGGGATAAAATCTTTTGTATGGCTTATGATCAGATTTATGCTTATCATGGTCACTACCGTATTCATGATAGTAGGATTTACAAAATATTCAAGCACAAATCCTTTGGGATCATGGATGAGTGCTCTTTTATTCTCCTTGTCAGTAGCTGTCGGGCTCACTCCTGAAATGCTACCGATGATAGTAACAGTATGTCTCTCAAAAGGTACGATTGCAATGTCCAAAAAAAAAGTAATCGTAAAAAAACTAAAAGCCATCCAGAATTTCGGAGCGATAAATATTCTCTGTACAGATAAAACTGGCACACTTACTCAGGATAACATCGTACTTGAAAGATATGTTGATGTTACTAACAGAAAAAGTCAGGATGTCTTAAGATATGCCTATATGAACAGTTTTTATCAGACGGGATTAAAAAATCTTTTGGACAAGTCGATCCTGTCGCATGAAGAACTCGATGTTGAAAGAACCTGCAAAAAAATTGATGAGTTGCCGTTTGATTTTGTAAGAAAAAAAATGTCGGTTGTCATAGAATATGAGGGCACAAATGTAATGATCTGCAAAGGTGCAGTTGAAGAAATATATTCGGTCTGTGACAGGTATCAGATAGACGATGATATTTATCCATTGATTGATGTAATTAAAAACGATCTTTTTGAGGAATATCAAAGTTTAAGTGCAGATGGCTATCGTGTACTTGCAATCGCTTATAAGGAATTCCCCAAAACAAAAGATAAATTTAGTGCAGCAGATGAAAACAGCATGATATTGCTTGGATACCTTGCTTTCTTTGATCCTCCAAAGGATTCTGCCAGCAAAGCTATTAAAGCGTTAAATGCTTCTGGAGTTGAAGTAAAAATTTTAACCGGCGATAATGAACTTGTAACAAAAAAAGTCTGTCATGATGTTAATCTTGAAATATCAAACATTGTTACCGGCAGACAACTGTCTGAAATGGATGAAGAGAAATTTAGGGAGACGGTAAAAACTTCTAATGTTTTTGCAAGACTTACACCATCGCAAAAGGAAAAAATAATACAGACTTTGCGTGGTATGGGCAATGTTGTAGGATTCATGGGAGACGGCATAAATGATGCTCCTGCTATGAAAGCTGCAGATGTAGGAATTTCCGTAGATACTGCGGTTGATATTGCAAAAGAATCGGCTGATATAATCTTACTAGAAAAAAGCCTCCTTGTTCTTGAAGATGGTATAATCGAGGGGAGAAAAATATTTTCGAATATAATAAAATACATAAAGATGGGCGCAAGTTCAAATTTCGGCAATATGTTTAGTGTTGTCGGAGGAAGTTATTTTTTGCCTTTTTTGCCTATGGCTCCCATACAGATTTTGATTAATAATCTTTTATATGATTTTTCACAAACAGGTATTCCAACCGATAGTGTTGATGAAGAGTTTGTTAAAAAGCCCCATAAATGGAATATTAGTTTCATCCAAAAATTCATGATCTTCATTGGACCTATAAGTTCGATATTTGATTATGCAACTTTTTTTCTCATGTTGTATTTTTTTAATTGTATTCTTTTTAAAAGCCCTGATACAAGTCCGGCAATGAAAGATTATTATGAGAAACTCTTTCACACAGGCTGGTTTGTTGAATCCCTTCTTACTCAAACACTTATAGTACATATAATCAGGACGAATAAGATCCCTTTTTTTCAAAGCAGAGCCAGTGTTATAATGACTATGTCGACTTTAATCGTTATGGCAGTAGCAGTTATTCTGCCTTATTCGCCGATAGCTTCATACATAGGTCTTGTGCCGCTCCCTGTGATATACTGGGCATGGATAGTCGGATTTCTTATATTATACAGCATTTTAACTCATTTAATGAAAACTTTTTTTAATCGTAAAATCAATACGGGAGAATAATAATGAAAAGCCTTTTAAATGCTTTGCATGAAGGAAGACTGGTTGAGCTTCCTACTAACAATAAAGATGAAGTACTGGAATATCTTGCTTTGCTTATTGAAGCTATTCCCGATATCGGTACAGGTTTTGATATTGTTAAAGCAATAAAGGAGAGAGAGTCTCAGGCAAATACTGCTCTTGGTTTAGGTGTTGCTTGTCCTCATGTCAGGACCAGGCAGGAAGGTGAATTATTATGTGCAGTCGGCTGGTCACCTGAAGGCATTGATTATGGTGCATCCGATGGTAAAAAAGTTCATCTGGTAATAATGTATTATATCCCGGAGTCCCAAAAAAATTCATATTTAAAAGAATTATCAGGTATTGCAAAAGCGATTAAGGAAACGAATGGTATACAAATTTCCTCAAATATTACAGATATACAGAGCATAAGGAATAAACTTTTAGATTGGGTTGAGCTAGCTATTGATAAAGCTATACCAGACTCAAAAGCCAGAATGATCAAACTCGAAGAAAAAAATGCAGCAGCAGAAAATTTAACGGCATTACCTTTAAATATCGAATCATTGCGATCAAAATTATCAGTGTTTCCATTTTCAGTGCTAATGCTTGATGAATCAAAGTTTTATATACTTTCAAAAAACCAGGAGATTATCGATATACTTGAGAGGTCCTCTGATATTATAAAAAAAATCAATGCTGGCGGCGTTTTTAATTATAATAATTATCAGATTACAATCTTATCAAACTCATTATATTTAAAAAATAGAATAATGTATGAATGCATTGCTATAAAATTTAGTTAAGTATAATTTTACTTGCAAATCATTTGCAAGTATATTATAATAACAACATGGATAAATGCAATGCGTTAAATTTACTGAAATCTTCAAAAATAAAAAGTACACAACAAAGATTAATGATTTTAAATCAGATCATTACCATTGGTGGACCTTTTAATGCAGGTAGGCTGTATAAAAAGATGAAGATCAAGATTGATCTTGCAACAATTTATAGGGTTTTGTCAGTCTTTAAGGATGCTGGCATTATCAGAGAAGTTGTGCATCAGGAGGATATGCTCTATTATGAGCTTTCGTGTATTCATAATCCGATCCACCCACATTTTATATGCGATATGTGTATGGAGATTTCCTGCTTACCTCCTTTAAAAGCCAGAGACACAGCATTATTAAGTAATTATGCTCCTAAATTTAATATCAAAGGACTGGCTATTAATTTTAATGGATTATGCAAAAAATGCAATTTAAAAAAAAGAAAAAATTAAATGGAGAGGTTATATTATGGCAAGAGATATTATAAAATTATTGCTGTTATTTATTTTAATAATAAATATTGTTTTATCAGGTTGCATTAAGAGGGATAAAGATCAAAAAAGAGTATCGGAAGATAAAAAGGTCACAATAGTTACATCTTTTTACCCGATGTATATTTTTACTTTAAATATTACAAAAGATATTCCCAATATTAAAGTTGTGAATATGACACCGACACAAACGGGATGTTTGCATGATTATCAATTATCGACTAACGATTTGATAACTCTGGAAAGTGCCGATATATTTATAATTAACGGAGGCGGCATGGAGTCATTTATGGATAAAGTAATTAAACAGATGCCAAAATTGAAGATTATAGATGCATGCAGCGGAATAAAATTAGTTAAAGATTCTTTTACTGGTAAGGACAATCCTCATGTATGGGTAAGTATCACAAAAGCAATACAGCAGGTTGAAAATATTGAAAACCAATTGTCTGCATTTGATCCGGGCAATTCAAAATATTATAAAAAAAATTCAGAAATATATATCAGAAAACTCGAAGAATTAAAAAATAGTATGCATAAGGTTCTTGATAATATCAAAAATAAAGATATAATTACATTCCATGAGGCATTCCTTTATTTTGCCGATGAGTTTAATCTCAATATTGTAGGAATTGTTGAAAGAGAGCCAGGGACAGAGCCAAGTGCAAGAGAATTATCTGATATTATATCATTAATAAATAGAAAAAAGATTAAATCTATTTTTGTAGAACCACAGTATCCAATAAAGTCTGCCCAAACTATCGCAAATGAAACGGGTGTAAAAATATATATACTTGATCCTGTTGTTACAGGAGATTTTAATATTGATTCTTATACTGATATAATGAGGAAAAATATGACAATTCTTGAAGAAGCGTTAAATTAATCTGGAGAAATTAATGTATAACATGAAGCAGCCTGTTAAATCGTGTGGCTTATGCTGTACTAAGATTAATGGAATTACGGTAACTAAAGGTAAAAAACAGATCCTGGTCGATGTAAATCTACATATTCATTGCGGTGAAATTACAGCAATCATAGGTCCTAATGGCGCGGGAAAAACTACCTTACTAAAAGCAATTTTGGGACTGATAAAACATTCTGGCAATATGAATTTCCTGGATGCAAAAGGCGATCATACAGGAAAACCGGTAATAGGTTATGTGCCTCAAGAGATTAGTTTTGATAAAGATTTGCCTACAAGTGTTATGGATTTATTTTTGGCTAATCTAAGTAAAATGCCTTTATGGCTTTATAAACCTATGCATAGCAAGGTTAATATAAAAGAAGTCCTTAAGATAGTTCAGGCTGATCATCTTATAAACAGGAAAATCGGCGAGTTATCAGGAGGAGAGCTCCAGAGGATACTGCTTGCATTTGCTTTAAATCCTCTGCCTGATTTATTGCTCCTTGATGAGCCGGTATCTGGTATCGACGAAAAAGGATTAACGATTTTCTTTGATATCTTATCCGATTTAAAAAAAAATTATGACCTATCCATTGTACTGATATCTCATGATCTTGAACTTGTTGCACGATATGCTGACAGGATCGTCTTTTTAAATAAAAAAATTTATAGCATTGGTAAACCTGAAGAAGTTTACAACAGTGTAGAATTTCAGCAAGTTTTTGGAAACATATGGGCAAAAGGTTTGTTTAACAGAAAGGAGCAGTAAGATGGATTTTATTTATAAAGCGATAGATTTGATTTTTCCTTTTGCATGGACAGGGCATTTATTCATGAAGAATGCACTTCTGGCAGTATTGATATTCACTCCATTATTCGGTATTATAGGGACAATGATTGTAAATAACAGGATGGCTTTTTTTTCAGATTCGCTTGGTCATTCCGCTCTTACAGGTATAGCTATCGGTGTAATATTAGGCTTTAAAAATCCATTAATCTCTATGCTTGTGTTTGCAGTTATTTTTGCATCAGGTATTGCAATAATTAAAAATAAAACTCTTTCGTCAACCGATACAATAATAGGGGTTTTTACATCAACTGCTGTTGCTGTTGGTGTTGCTTTATTGTCGAGTGGAGGCAATTTTAATAAATACACAATTTATCTTATAGGGGATCTCTTAAATATAACGCCATCAGAAATATTTTTATTTTTGGTTGTGTTTATAGTTGTATTGATTTTATGGTTTCTCTTTTTTAATAAATTGCTCATAATAAGCATTAATCCTGAACTTGCTTTAAGCAGAGGGATCAAGGTATATATATATGAAATAGCTTTTACCATTCTGGTAGCCATTGTTGTTGTCTTATCTATACAATGGGTTGGTATCCTTATTATTAATTCCATGTTAATTCTTCCGGCGGCTGCTTCCAGGAATATTGCAAAAAATATCCGCCAGTACCATTTTTTCAGTGTTTTGATAGCATTGATATCGGGAGTTACAGGATTAATTCTTTCATATTATACAAGAACGATTTTAAGTGTATCAAGTGCAAGTATAGTAATAATTGCTTCAGTTTTTTATTTTATAACTTTATTTGTTAAACTTTTCAGACACTAAAATGTTTCAAATAAATTTAGTTCTTTTTAATATTCAAACCTTCGTTATTATTCACAAATCATAATATTAATGTTATAATTAATCATTATTCTATTTAAGGAAAATAAATGACTCTTGTTACAAAAGCTAAGCAGAATGATAAAAATGTAATATTTCAAAATATAATAAAGAATGAACCGTTAAATATTGAAACTTTACTCGATTATATTGCCAGAGGATTGATAGTTGTTCCTAAAAATAAAAATCATAATTTTATGCCTAGAGCAGTAGGTAAAGGTACTTATATAAAGGTTAATGCTAATATAGGTATATCAAGTTTAAAATCCAGCCTTGAAGACGAGTTAAAAAAGCTTGAGACTGCTATAAATGCTGGTGCGGATTCTGTAATGGATTTATCTGTTTGCAAGGATACCGGATACATGCAAGAAATCCGTAGAGAAATAATCTCAATATCCAGCGTAATGGTTGGGACTGTGCCTATATATGAAGCATGTGTTGGCGTTGTGGAAAAGAGTAAAAGTATTCATGAATTAAAAGAAAAAGATTTTTTAGAAGTAATCAAAAAACAGGCGGAAGACGGTGTTGATTTTATGACAATACATGCAGGTGTCACAAAGGAAGTTCTTGCCAAGCTTTATAATTCACCCAGAGTGTGCGGTATTGTATCACGGGGAGGCTCTATAATTGCCGAGTGGATGAAATACAACAAAAAGGAAAATCCGTATTATACAATGTTTGATGAAATACTGGATATCGCTTATGAATACGATATTACTTTAAGCCTTGGTGATGGATTGCGACCCGGTGCAACAGCAGACGGCACGGATAGACCTCAGATACAGGAGTTAATAATCCTTGGAGAGCTTGTCGACCGTTCCAGAAATCGTGATGTACAGGTTATGGTTGAAGGGCCGGGACATATAAGACTCTCGGATGTTGAGATGAATATAAAACTTCAAAAAAGATTGTGCAACGATGCACCATTTTATGTGTTGGGTCCGCTGGTCACAGATATCGCCCCCGGATATGATCATATAACATCAGCGATAGGCGGCACTCTTGCAGGAATTGCCGGAGCTGATTTTATTTGTTATGTTACACCAAGCGAACATTTAAGCTTGCCTGATTTAAAAGACGTTCATGACGGTGTCATTGCCTCAAAAATTGCAGGGCATGCTGCAGATATCGCATTGAATAAGGGCACGGCAAGGGAAATCGATAAAAAGATGTCTTTAGCACGCAGAGAAGTAAACTGGCAGAAAATGGCTGATTGTGCTATTGATAAAGAAAAAGTACTGGATGCAATTAAAAAATACGATTTAAAAAACTCCGATGAATGCACGATGTGCGGGGAATACTGCGCAATGAAAAGGGATTATGATAAATAATTTAATGGAGAATTATAATGAATAAAAAAGTTTGGATCGAAGTGGATCAATGGGACAAATCCCTTATTACCGATGCACTTGAAAACGGTGTTGATGCTTTTATAGTAACAAAAAAAGAATTCATCGATAAAATTAAAGAATTAGCCAGAGTTGATGTTTATGATAAGAATGAACTTCCAGAGAATATAAAATTTTTTAAGATTAATTCCAAACAAGATGAAGAAAAAGCCGCAAGAATCCCAGATGAAACAGTTTTGATAATTGAAACAGGTGATTGGAAGATAATCCCGTTTGAAAACCTCATTGCAGTTAGATCAAACCTATTTGCTTCTGTCAATAATATTGACGATGCTCTTGAAGCGCTGGGTATTTTGGAAAAGGGGGTTGACGGCATTTATATAAACAACTGTGATGCTGATAAAAAAATCGATATCTTAAAAAAAATAAAAATGCAGAGAGGGAAGATCGATTTAGCCGAAGGAGAAGTTGTTGCTGTAACCAAAATAATAATTGGCGACAGAGTCTGTATAGATACAATTACGAATATGTCAAATGGCGAAGGAATGCTTGTTGGTGATTACTCAAACGGCATGGTACTGGTAAACTCAGAATCTATGGAAAATCCTTATGTCGCTTCAAGACCGTTTAGGGTGAATGCGGGCGCCGTACATTGCTATATAATGACGCCTAACGGCAGAACCAAATATTTATCCGATTTGCGTAGTGGTGATGAAGTACTCATAGTAAATTATAAAGGTGAAACTTATACTTCTGTAATAGGCAGGATAAAACAGGAAAAACGTCCTCTGTTAAGGATTGAAGTAAAAGGTAAGCTTGGTATTTTTAGTGTTGTACTGCAGAATGCAGAGACGATAAGAGTTGTGACTCCAGATGGCGACTCCAGATCCGTTGTTGCATTGAAACCTAAGGATAAAATTGTTATATATGAAGAAAAAGGCGGCAGACATTTCGGCCATAAAATTGAAGAAACAATAGAAGAAAAATAAAATATTTTACAATGAAGCAAAATAATTTAAGTGATGATATTTTCAAACTCCTTAAGGGAATGGATTTTAAATGCCAAAAATGCTCTGCATGTTGCAGGTTTGATCCTGGAGTTGTATTTCTTACCGAAGAGGATGCAAAAATAATTTGTACGTATCTTAATATGAAACGGGAATATTTTATTAAAGAATATTGTAGACCAATTGAAAGAAACGGCAAGTTGTACGTAAGTTTGAAGGAAAAACCTAACTATGACTGTATATTTTGGAATGGCTCTTGCCTTATATATGAAGCACGTCCCCTGCAGTGCAGGACATATCCTTATTGGCCAGGTGTAGTTGAGTCTCAATATTTGTGGGAAGAAGAATCAAAAAGATGCAAAGGTATAAATAAAACTGGCAGTCTTACCTTGAAAGAACGATATGATCTATATTCTCAAGAGCTTAATGCGCAGATAATGGAATATCCTTATTAAATATTTATCTATTTTTAATTCTGACTATAATACGTTCAGGAATTATAGAAATTATTTTTAAATTATTTGGGTTTTTAACTCTTATATATAATTCATAATCTCCTGGCTTTGATATGTTCACGCAATCAACATAAAAGGTCATACTTTCAATCATTGTATTAGTTATTTCGGATTCATTGCCCTCTATTTTTATTTGGAGATTGGTATCTATTTCTGCTTTTAATTGATTTTTTAAATTTTGAAAATATAGTTTATTAGTTTCAAAAGTATATACATTTGTTTCGCGAATTACCTCAAAATAAATATTGACTTTCTTTAATCCCTTGACATTGTTGTATTCTGTATTTAAATTTACATCGATACTAAAAGAATCCTTTACACCATCGATATTTATTGTTTCAGTTTTTACTGTAGTTATTTTATCAAGTATTGATTTTGGTCCAAGTATAGTTGTTTTTAACGGATCAATAATTATTTTACCTATGCGATATCCGTCTGCTGGCTTGCCTGTAGTATCAGCAGTGATATTAACTTTTTTTTCTATAAGTTTTTCGATATCCAATTCTATATATTCTGGATCTAATTTTATACTGCCAAATAACGAACTCATCTGTTTTGGTACATCATATAAAACTTTAACTCTAAGTTTGTCTTTAGGAGTCTCGACATTTTTTAGATCGAGTCTTACATTAAAATCATCGGCTGTAATTTTATCAAGAATATTCTTTTTTTCTTTTACTTCAATCTTAATTATCTCAATTAAATTATTTGAAATTACAAGATAATCTCTTAAATTTTCTATTTTCAATTTACAATTATATATTTTTGAATTTAACTGGAATATGGAAATTATAAAATACATTACCATGGCTATAATAAAGCAAGTAATCTTTATTTTAAAATTACTAAATATATTGAATTTAAATTTTTTTGATATTTCTCTTTTATCAATTCTTTTAAATTTTTTCATTTAATTTTTTTCCATAGTATTATTATAACCCAATAAATTGAATAAATCTTTTTTTAGACTTTCTATATCATAAACTTGATGGATTTTACTGTCATACGCCAGACTGATTTTGCCAGTTTCCTCTGATACTATAATCACTAGTGCATCGGTTTCTTCTGCAATCCCGAGAGCCGATCTGTGTCGTGTCCCAAGATTTTTATCCAGATGTTTTGTCTCGCTTAATGGCAGAAAACATCCTGCTGCGACTATTGTATCATGCCTGATTATTACGGCGCCATCATGTAAAGGTGTCTTCGCTTGAAATATAGTTATAAGCAATGGTGTACTGATCTTAGAATTAAGAATTGTACCGGTTTCAATAATATTTCTTAAACCAACTTTTCTTTCAAATACTATTAATGCTCCAATATTCATTATTTGGAGATTATGAACGGCATTTATGATGCTTGTAAGATCTTTAGGATCTTTATCTATTATATGAGTCATTATATTTGCTTCTCCGATGTTGGTTAAAACCCTGCGGAGTTCAGGCTGAAATAGTATTATCACTGCTATTACGACAACACTGCCGATTTGATTTAATAGCCATAAAAATACTTCCAGTTTTGCTATCCATGCAATGATATATAGAATAACAAAGAAGGCAAGCCCTTTTATAACCTGCACAGCCTTAGTCTGTGCTAATATCTGATAGAATTTATAAAAAATAAAAGTACAAATGAATATATCAATGATTGCTAAAAGTAATTCTATGATAATTGTTAATAAATTCAACTTCAGCAATATCATTCATACTATCCTTAGGTTTCATAATCTATACTTCTTATCGAATCAATTATATTTAACATTGTAGCAGCCTGGCTTACATCATCAACTTTAATAATGTTAGCTCCATTTATTATCGCCATAGTGTTAGCCGCTATAGTGCTTATAAGAGTTTTTTCCATTCTACCTCGTAAAGCTTCACCTAAAAATGATCTTTTTGGAAGCTCAACAAGTATGGGAGAATTCAAATATTTAAAAGATGACAATTGTCTTAATATCAAATAATTATCTTTGCTGCTTCTGCCAAAACCGATTCCTGGCTCAATAATTATATTTTCTTTTTTGATACCCTGTCCGATAGCAAAGGAAATATTTGATTGTATATCTCTGATAACATCGGATATCGAATTAATAGGCTTTGGCTCTCTATGAGTGAATGAATTGCGATGCATTAATACAATTGGACATTGATATTTAGCAGTTATATGAAGCATTTCCTCATTGTATTTTAACGGCATTGTCAATATTACTATATCAATGCCTGTATCAATAGCACCTTTTATGATATTTATTTTTGTTGTTTCTATAGATAAAACAATATTTGGATATTCATTTTTTATTATTTTAATAAGATTCATTAAATTATTTATTTTATTCTTATCATTATTTAGCAAAGGTATTGTATCAAATTTGTTATCTTCGCAAATATCAATTATATCTACTCCGGCTTTTACCATTGATTCAACTTTTTCCATTATTTGTGATTGCGAATAACTTATTTCATTTATATATTTATAATATTTAAGAATACCCATGATGTAAGTCTTTCTTTGAAAATCAAAAACCGTTTTGCCAAATTTCATAATGCCGAGATTGCTTGATAAAAGAGCTTCAAGCTCTTTTGCGATTTTGTTTAAACCATATTCTAAAGTACTTATTTTTTTAATTAATAATTTTAAACTCTCCTTGGAGGCTGAAAGTAATACATCGGTTTTTCTTTCGGTGAAAGCATAAGCTTCTTTTGATATTACTGCTTCGCCTCCAATTTCTCTTACATTTTGTTTAAGAATGTTGGCGGCTCTTGTATCGACCTGTTCTAATTTAATGTAAAGAAAAATCATTTTTTGGGCTAAGATATCATGAGCTTTTTTATCTGCTCTTATATTGACAAGTTCTTTTTTTATTTCATACTCATTGTTTAGATGAATAACATGAGCGTTGTGGCTAATTTCATCGATTGGCACCTAAAACCCCCAGGCAGATTATGCCAGCAATTTAAAACTTTGTCAAGAAATCTCTTGATATAATAATAAAGAATTTCATTTGATTGAAATTAAGTCAAAGATTTAATTATTCTGCCTTAAATAAATTTATCACTGTTTTGCAGAAAAAAAAATTATTCTTTTACCTTTGTTATAATCGGATTAAAATCCATTAAACTTTGCTTTGATTTGATAAAAAAGAAAATAATTATAAAATAAAGAATAAATCCAAAAAAAGAAATTAAAATAGAGATGTTCTCTTTTTTAAAGAAAAGAAAACCAATATAGTAGAATGCAATTAATATTATCAATGGAATAAAAAACAAAATAATTGCAGACAGCACCCTGATTTTAGGTTTAAATTCAATATTGACTTTATCACCGACTTTAAATGAAGGATCCGTATTGATGATTTCAATTATTTTATTATTTGCATTTCCTGTACCGCATATTTTATTACCGGCGCATGATTGGCATTCTCCAATAGAATCCACTAAAATTATTATTTTATCATCTTTTATAGATTGAATAATCCCGGTTTCCATATTTCCTCATAATAATAATATTATTATATTAAACCTCTCTTACTTAAGTCAAGGGTTATTATTAAAAATTAAAAGCATTCATTTAGTAGTTTTTACCATAAATTTGTATCAGCAAGGGAATCCAGCCCTTCATAGATCATGAAAAGGCGCTCGATACCTAAAGCTATACCGCTTGCTGGAGGAAGTCCATACTTTAAACAAGTTAAAAATCTTTTAGGCATTTCGAGTTTATAGAGTGACATCTTATTCCTAAATTTCAGATCTTTTTCAAATCTTTTTTCCTGTTCGGTAGGATCGATTAACTCTCCATAGGCATTGGCTATTTCTATACCAAATAGGTAAAGCTCAAATCTCTCGGCATAAAGCTCGTTTCCCGGACATAAACGTGATAGACTTGCCATTTCAGCAGGATATTCATAGACAATTGTTGGATAATCAAATCCGAGGTTATGCTCTATATTATTAAGGTAGAATTTAAAGAATAAATCTTCTTTGGATAGATAATTGTCGTTAATCTCTTTAGTTGAGATTTTAATCAAGTCGGAGATCTCTTTTATGAATTTATCCGGATTTAAAGAATAATCATCAAGGTTTATATTGTAATCTTTGAATAAATCTTTTAATTTAATTTTTATAATTTTATCGATTTTGCAAATTTTATTTCCCCTCTGTATTTCCTTAGACTTATAGATTTTTTTTGACAGATACTCCATTAATTTAAAACAATCATGCATCAAAACTTCATAATCTTCATAAGCTCTGTACCACTCGAGCATAAAGAATTCATGCTTATGAATTTTTGAGTTGTCTTCCTTATTTCTGAATACTTTTGCAATTTCAAAAATTTTTTCTAAACCACCGGCTAAAGCCTCTTTTAAAGAAAATTCCGGAGAAGTTGGAAGATATTTTAAACTTTTATTACCAAAAAAATCAAAACATTCGGTTAAAAAAGGTTCGATGTGTCTCTCTATTCCCGGGGACTCGACCAAAGATGGAGAATGAATTTCAATAAAGCCGTTTTTACAAAAAAAGTCTCTGATCGTTTGAAAAAATTTTTGCCTTTTAGATAAAACACTTATCAGTTTTTTATCATTCCTGTTTAATTTGAAATATGCCGAATCCTTTGCTGTTATGGTATTTATTTTTGATCTATTTAATAACTTATAATCTGAAAGATAAAACTTTTTATTTTTTTTTATAAAATTAACGACTACGATATCGCCGGATTTGATATGAATTCTTTTATCATTGGTATAAATTATAATTGTGCCGTACTGGTCGGATAAATATAAAACATCGCCGTCTATATGTTCTATTCTTCCGCAAATTTCGGCTTTTTTATATTTATGAGCAGTATTTGTATGAACTTTTTTATTTAAAATAAAAAATTCTCCCCATTCAAATTTTCGGTTTCATTATTATTATTTTCGAATTTTTTTTTCTTTTTATTTTTAGTTTGAAGTTTTTCATCCGTATTATCGTTTTCATCCAAATCTATGGTTGTATCATTGATATCGGTTGATTCCAAAATTTTAACTTTTTGCTCTGTCTCAGTTAATTTTTTTTCGCAGAATCTGCTTAGTTTTACGCCTTCTTCAAAATATTTTAAGGAATCATCCAAAGATAATTCTCCGGATTCTAATTTTTCGGTAATTTCCTCTAGGCGTTTTAATGATTCTTCAAAAGTCAATTTTTTCAAATTTTTACTCCCTTTAATATTGATTCATATACGGTATAATCATTACTGCTAAAAACTATAAATCTTACTTCATTATAAGAATGCTTTTCATTTTTTAAAAAATCTATTGTTGTTTTTATTGCAATCTCTCCGGCTTGTCTAACAGGATAACCGTAAACTCCGGTGCTTATGGAAGGAAAAGCAATTGATTTTAAATTATACTTTGTGCCCAATGCAAGACTGTTAAAGTAAGCATTTTTTAAAAGTTTAGGCTCATTTTTATCTCCTCCATACCAGACTGGACCCACTGTGTGGATTACATATTTTGCCATCATATTTCCGGCTGATGTTATTACAGCCTCACCTGTTGGAAGGCTTTTTATCTTTTTTATAATTTCTTTGCATTCTTCCAGAATTTTGTTTCCGCCAGCTCTGTGTATAGCTCCATCAACCCCGCCTCCTCCCATCAATGAGGAATTAGCAGCGTTGACAATCGCGTCAACTTTTTGCAGAGTTATATCATCTTTTATAATTTTTATAGTTGTATTATTTATTATTAATTCCATAATTTATCCTTTATATAATATCAAATAGTATTATAAATGCAAGATAAAAAACAATATAGATTGAAAAATTTGTTGACTTCTTGGTAAATAATATTTAATATTTATCAAAGAAGGCTTTGAAAAAATGTTTGATAGAAAAAAAAATACCACGATTAAAAATCTTTCTACAATCTTAGAGAAAATGGAGAGAATCTATCAGATAAAAGATTTGCATTCTCTTTTAGATAATATCCTTACCGAAACAAGAGATTTTACAAGAGCTGATGCTGGTTCTATTTTTCTGGTAAATAACAATAAATTAAAATTTTCATTCGTGCAAAATGATACCTTGTATAAAAATGACATATTAAGTAACAAATATATATATGCTAATAGGGAAATCGAAATAAATGAAAAGTCCATAGCCGGATATGTAGCTTTAACTGGTGAATCACTTATCATCGATGATGCATATAAACTCGAAGGTAAGGAGCCATATTCATTTAATTCACATTTTGATCTTATGTCATTTTACAAAACGCAATCTATGCTTGTAGTACCATTAAAAACAAGTAAAGGGCAAGTCGTTGGAGTTATGGAGCTAATAAACGTTATAGATGAAGAAAAAAATATTACAACATTTTCATTAAATGATAAATTGTTTGTAACACAATTTGCCAATTATGCTGGTATTGCAATCGAGAGGGCGATAATGCTGCGTGATGTGGTATTGAGAATGATTAAACTGTCCGAATTGCGTGATCCGGAAGAAACTCAGCAGCATGTTAATAGAGTTGGCTCTTATGCAATCGAGATTTATCAAAGATGGGCAGAAAGACATAATGTTCCAAAAGAAGAATTCAATAATTACAAAGATATCTTAAGAATCGCAGCGATGCTTCATGATGTAGGTAAAGTTGGGGTTTCCGATATAATTCTTAAAAAAAAGGGCAAGCTTACTCCAGAAGAATTTGAAGAGATAAAATTTCATACGATACATGGAGCAAGATTGTTTAACGTATCAAGGTCTGATTGGGAAATCATGGCACGAGAAATAACCTTAAATCATCATGAGCGCTGGGATGGTACTGGTTATCCAGGCAAAATTGAAGACATCCATCGTGATGAAAACGTTGTTGGCGCAGGCAAAAAAGGATTGGAGATACCTCTATCCGCAAGAATAGTGTGCATTGCTGATGTTTATGATGCCTTGATATCCGCTCGTAGTTACAAAGAGCCCTGGGATGAAAAAGAAGTTTTAAATTATATAAAGGATCAATCGGGAAAGCAATTTGATCCTGAACTGGTCGAAATATTTTTTGAAATTTACGATATTATTCAGGCTATTAAAGATAAATATACGGCAACAATTTATTAATTTACCTAAAATAGCAGTTACCTCCTCTTAACAAAATTAAGCTCTGTCCCTAATACTATTGTAAAATATTTGATTTATACTTGATTTATACTGTTAATTATTTATAATTAATCAAATATTTATAATTAATTGTTGATGTTTCAAATAAGCAGTCCAATTTAAGGAGAATAAGCATATGGGAATAGGATGGACCGAAATACTTATTTTAGGTTTGATTGTAGTTATTATTTTTGGTGCTTCACAAATACCTAAAATTGCAAGATCGCTTGGAGAAGGTATGAGGGAATTCAAAAAAGCAATTAAAGAAGTAAAAGACGATAAAGATAAGGATGGTGAAGCAGAAACAAAAACAAAAACAAAAACAAAATTAAAAATGAAATCAGTAAAAAATAGAAAAAAAAAGAAATAAAATTTTAGTTTACTATGTCAAAAAACAAAGATATGACTTTCTGGGAACATATCTATGAACTTCGCAACAGATTACTGGTCGTTTTAGCAGCGATTTTATTGTTTTCTATTGCTGGTTATATCTTATTTCCTCATATAATAAATATAATTACAAAAACAATCGGCGAAAAGCTTTATACTACGACAATTGCAGAAGGGTTTTTAACAAAAATTAAAATTGCTATAATAACCGGCGTTATTTTGGCAATGCCTGTTTTTATTATAGAATTAATTTTATTTATTTTCCCTGCGTTGACCATTAAAGAGAAAACAATCCTTTTGGCAATCATTGTAAGTTCGTCCATTTTATTTATTTTTGGAGTTGTTTTTTCTTTTAAAATAGTTTTACCTATAAGCATTAATTTTCTTAAAGCAAGAGATTTTTTTCCCGAAAATGTAGATCGGCTTATATCGTATAACACGTTTATTCTTTTTTTCTTTCAGTTTCTCCTTTGCTTTGGAATATGTTTTGAATTTCCCATAATATTCATTTTGCTTTTAAAGCTTAAATTAATAAAAATGGATTTTTTGACTAAAAACTTTAAATACTTTATCATAATAATATTTATTGTTGCTGCCATCCTCACGCCACCGGATGCATTTTCACAGGTAATGATGGCAATCCCTCTTGTACTGTTGTATCTTATTACAATTTTGATAGCTAAAATATTTAAACTTGGCAGGTAATATGTTTGGTATAGGGTTGGGTGAAATTATAATAATACTTCTTGTGATATTTTTTATTTCTCCAAAGGAAATTCCAAAATTTTTAAAAAAACTGGGACAATTTTTTGCTGCATTCAACAAGATAAAGGATGAACTATTACAGATAAATAATGAAGTTAAAGATATCATAAGCGAAGAAGTACATGATATAACAGAAAACAGTATCGATGACAAATCCGAAGTATATAAAAATCTTAAAGCATTAGGCAAAAAGAAAAAAAGAGAGCATCATTAAAAAAATCAACTTAAAGAAAACAATTACTTTTATAGTCTTCAGGGAGAAAAGCTTATAAATGTTATTGGCAACGTGTAAGTAATGCCTTTGATAACTTACGATAAAGAAATTCCTAAATAAACCATTCTTGACAATAAATAATATTTAAGCTATTTTTTAATACAATTAATTTAATAAATAATGAGAGTATTTTATGAATAAAAAGAAGAGACTTATTACTTCCGCATTGCCTTATGTAAACAATGTGCCTCATCTGGGTAATATAATCGGCTGTGTGTTATCAGCTGATGTTTTTTACAGATATTGCAGGATTGCCGGATATGATGCATTGTATATCTGTGGTACGGATGAATACGGTACGACAACCGAGACACGTGCATTGCAGGAAGCTATAACGCCTCAGGAATTATGTGATAAGTACCATGAACTTCATAAAAAAATTTATCAGTGGTTTAATATTGATTTCTCTCATTTTGGTAGGACTTCAAGCAAAGAGCAGACACAGATCGTTCAGGATATTTTTTTGAATCTGTATAAAAACGGTTATATAATCGAAGATGCGTTAAACCAGCCGTATTGCGAGAAAGATAAAATGTTTCTTGCGGATAGATATGTTGAAGGTGCCTGTCCTCATTGTGGTTATGAGAAAGCAAAAGGCGATCAGTGCGAGAAATGTGGTAAATTGTTAGAACCCAGTGAGTTAAAAAATATTAAATGCACAACATGTGGAAACACTCCTGTATTTAAAGATACAAAACATTTATTTTTAGATCTGGAAAAATTAAAGCCACTTCTAGAGTCATGGATTGATAAAGCAAGTAAACAAGGCAATTGGTCGAATAACGCTTTGAGTATAACCAGAGGCTGGCTTAATCAGGGCTTATTGAAACGTTGCATTACCCGTGATTTAAAATGGGGAATACCTGTGCCGTTAAAAGGATATGAAGATAAAGTTTTTTATGTCTGGTTTGATGCTCCGATAGGGTATATCTCCATTACAGCATCATTTTTAAAAGAATGGCAAGAGTGGTGGAAAAATCCTGAAAATATAGATCTGTATCAGTTTATGGGCAAGGATAATATTCCGTTTCATACCGTAATATTTCCCGCAAGTCTTCTAGGTACTAAAGAAAATTGGACTATGCTTAAAACGATTAGTTCTACGGAATATCTTAATTATGAAGATTTGAAATTCTCAAAAAGTAGGGGCACGGGAATATTCGGCGATCAGGCTATGAATACCGGTATTGAGGCTGATTTGTTTAGATATTATCTTTTGAGAAATAGACCTGAAAAAAATGATACTCAGTTTTTTTGGATGGATTTTTATGAGAAAGCAAACGGCGAGATCATCAACAATTATGCTAATCTTGTAAACAGGGTTTTTCAGTTTGTTGACAGATTTTTTGATGGAGTTGTACCTGAGATCAAGAGTGATAAAGATTCATTCTTAAATAAAATCAATGAATCAAATTATAAAAACGAAGTTATTGATAAATTGGAAAATCTTGAGTTAAAAGATGCTCTTCTTTTTATACTTGATGTATGTTCCAATGGCAATAAACATTTTCAGGACAGCGAGCCATGGGTTATGATTAAAAAAGATAAGGATAAAACCGGACAGCTGATTGCAGGGCTTGTGGGATTTATCAAGGATATTTCTATTTTACTTTATCCTTATATTCCAGCTACAGTGGAAAAAGTTTTTAAAATACTCAACCTTGATAAAAAAGATATTAATATTGATGATATCGGCAACTATGAAAAACTAAAAAACAAAAAGATAAATAAACCAGAAATATTATTTAAAAAACTTGAGAAAGAAAAAATCGAAGAGCTGCGGGAAAAATTCAAAGGTCAGCAGGAAGAGGTAAATCCTGTTTCTTTATTCTCAAAGCTTAATCTCAAAGCAGGGAGGATCATCCATATCGAAAGACATCCGACAGCTGACAAGCTTTATATCGAAAAAGTTGATATGGGGGGCGGCGAGATAAGGCAGATCGTTTCAGGGCTCGTGCCTTATTATAAGGAGGAAGAGCTTTTAAACAAAAAAATTATTCTTGTATATAATCTTAAGCCGGCAGTTTTACGTGGAGTAAAAAGCGAGGGAATGCTTCTTGCCGCAGAAACCGATAAAAAGGAAATTGTTGAGGTAATAAGTCCTGACTGCGAAATCGGCGAGTCTATATTGCTTGGGGATTCGAAACCGAATAATGATGAGATTACGATTGATGAGTTTTTCAGTGTATCATTAAAGGTTAAAGATTATACAATCACATTTATGGATGCTCCTCTTACGGTAGGAGGCAATATCATTAAAGTAGCAAAAGTTAAAGACGGCAGAGTAGGGTAGGTTTAAAGATAAAATTTTAACCATTATATAAACCTTTCTCCATTTCATTTCTGTTTTTTTTCATCTCTCTTACATTCGGGGCGCAAAGTAGAATAAATTATCTTAATCTACAAATTATTAAATATCATCGCTACAACTCAGGCTTGGAGCTGGCTCCAAATTCTACAGGGTTTCAGGGATGTTCTCTGAATTTAACAGGGGTGTGTCGAGCATTCAATTTTAACTATGCAAAATATTAATAAAAATCTGCTTATTATTTACAATTGAGTGCTCGGCCGCGCCCCTCTATTTCCACTCATCCTTGATTTTTTTTATTTCATCGCGGATAATTGCCGCTTTTTCAAACTCAAGGTTTTTGGCACATTCAAGCATCTGTTCTTCAAGTATTTTAATGTATTCTCTGCGGTCTTTTGGATTAAAGAAATTGAATCTTTTTTGGAGTTTTTCTAGTTCGATTTTTTCCTCTTTGATTTCAAGCTCTTTTTCCCTGACAAGAATTTTCTCTATCTTCTTTACGATTGTCTGGGGAGTTATGTTGTGCTGTTTGTTATATTCTATCTGGTAGCACCTTCTTCTGTTTGTCTCATCGATAGCCTCCTTCATTGCCTGTGAGAAATTATCTGCGTACATAAGTACCCTGCCGTTGACGTTCCTTGCAGCTCTGCCTATTGTTTGAATTAATGAAGTTGTCGATCGTAAAAAACCGATTTTATCGGCATCCATTATTGCGACAAGAGAAACTTCCGGCAGGTCAAGACCTTCCCTTAAAAGATTGATGCCGACAAGCACATCAAATTTACCAAGCCGCAGATCCTGGAGTATTTCAACCCTTTCAATTGTTTCGATTTCAGAATGAAGGTATCTAGTTTTGACTCCTTTTTCATTTAAAAACTCAGTTAATTCTTCAGCCATTTTTTTTGTCAGGGTGGTAATAAGCACTCTCTCATGTTTTGTTATAACATTTTGGATTTCATACAATAGGTCGTCTATTTGCCCTGTTGTTGATTTGACTGTGATTTCCGGATCAACTAAACCGGTTGGTCTAACAAGCTGTTCGACAATCACTTCAGATTTTTGTTTTTCGTAATCCTGGGGTGTTGCGGATACAAAAATAACCTGATTTATTATTTTTTCAAACTCGCTAAAATAAAGAGGCCTGTTATCCAGTGCTGACGGCAGGCGGAATCCGTATTCAATCAGTGACATTTTTCGAGCTCTGTCCCCTTCAAACATCCCGCCGATCTGCGGTATTGTAACATGAGACTCATCTATTACAAGAAGGAAATCTTTAGGGAAAAAATCTATTAATGTTGAAGGTCTGTCTCCGGCTTTGCGTCCTGCAAAATATCTCGAGTAATTCTCTATACCTTTGCAGTAACCGATTTCTTCCAGCATCTCAAGATCGGATTCTGTTTTAATCTTGAGTCGTTTGGCTTCAAAGTCCTTACCTTGGGATTCCAACTCTTTTATTCTTGTTTCTAGTTCTTCTTTAATAAGTGGGATGACTTGCTTAACTGTATTTTTTGATGTAACAAAGTGTTTTGCTGGAAATATGCTGATTTTTTCTATTTCTTTAATTATTGAGTTATTCAATATATCAAAACGCGATATTTTATCTATCTGGTTACCCCAAAACTCTACTCTTATTCCTGTATCAGAATAAGCAGGCACTATGTCTAAAGTATCTCCTTTTGCGCGAAAACTCGCCCTGCCAAAAGCAAGATCTTCTCTCTCATATTGAATATTGACAAGCTTTTTTATAAGTTCATCCCTGTCTATTTTCATATCCTTGTGGATCATAACTGTAAGATTTTTATAATCTTCAGGATTTCCCAATCCGTAAATGCATGAAACCGTTGATACGACTATAACATCATCCCTTTCCATCAATGAGCTTGTTGCAGCAAGACGCATTCTGTCGATTTCATCGTTTATGCTGGAGTCTTTCTCTATGTAAAGATCCTTGCTTGCAACGTAGGCTTCTGGCTGATAGTAATCATAATAGCTCACAAAATACTCTACGGCGTTGTTGGGGAAAAAATCTTTAAATTCTCTATAAAGCTGAGCGGCTAATGTTTTGTTATGAGAAATAATAAGTGTTGGTTTTTTGACTTTTTCGATTATTTTTGCAATGGTAAAAGTTTTTCCAGAGCCTGTAACGCCGAGAAGAGTTTGATATTTTATATTATTTAGGATATTATTGGATATTTTATTTATTGCATTTTCCTGATCACCAGCAGGTGCGAATTTGGATACAACTTTAAAACTATTCATATTATTTTTTTTTCCATCTCAAGTTGTTTTATATATGTATTGAAACCCATATTTTGCAGTGGAATGCATAATGGGTCATTTTGATAATAATTATTGGCGAATAAATTTATTTTATTTTGCGAAGAAGAATCGTATTTTTTTGCGATCATCATGCTTAAAATTGTATTTACCGTACTGGCGCTGTAATCTTTTAAGCCGATATCCTCAATTATAATTGAATTTTTTATTGTTGTAACTACTATATAGCCGGCAGTAGTATTGTTGAAATGTAATATTAAAACTTCGGTTTTTTTATTTTCTATTTTATCATAAATTATTTTTAACGATTTTTGCCATGGTAAACCAGTTTTATGGAAGGTATTGTATAAAAGCTGGTATGTGAATGAATTTGAATTATTCAACGAGTATGCGGGATCGATTTTATCGCTATAGATAAGACTTCCTTCATATTTGAAATTCAGTATTGTATTGGAAATTTTAAATCCAGTTTTTAGATAGAGATTTATTGCATTTTTATTATCATCGATTACTTCAAGTTTTATTTTTTTGCAATTATATTCTTCCATCAGTGATATGCCTTTTTCAAGGAGTATTTGTCCGTAACCCATTTTCCTGAAATTTTTTATTACGGCAATGGATGAGATATAGCCTCTGTTGCCTCTCATCGACGCAAGGAATAATCCTACGGGTTTTCCATTATCCTTCAATAAGAATGAAATTTCATTTTTTATATTTAAAGTTATAAGATTTTCTTTAAATAATTCGAGATCGATTGATCTGTTTAAGACATCGTCTTTGAATGCATCATTAAAAATATAATAAAATTCATCAATATTATCGTTATGCAGGAATATAAAATTTTGACTCATTTATTATACCTTTACTTAATGATTATTATTCTTAAAGTGATGATTGTATAAAAAGAATAATAGTAATGTCAATCAAAAAATATTTTTATATCTGACTTGCCTTTCTTGACAGAGAGTTGACTTTTGGGGGGGTATTAAGCCTCTGAGATAATGGATCCGTGTATAATTTGAGGAATTCTTTTTAAATCTTGATTTTTTATTATAAAAAGATTATATGTGATTCATGCTTAAGAAAATATTTCTGCCGATATATTTTTTATTTATTATTTTTACGGTTACTTCTGCTGAAATTTCAAATATTGAGCTGTTAAACGGCAGTTATATTTATGAAAAAATATTTATATTTTTTTTTCCTATTTCAAATAAATATGAGGCTTTTTATAATATAGAGGATGAAGGTATTAATTTTGATATACTAATCAAGCAAAATGATATTATACATGAACCAGCAACGCCATCATATTTTGAAACTGATATTGTTTTTAAAATTAAAAGTGTAAAGTATGATGCTTCCAATGAAATGAAGACAACGGTGATTATTCAGTGTAATCAAAAATTTATACGTAAAAAAGCACAATTTAAAATATTTCGTAGCGGTAATATTTTAATATTGAAGGGAAGCATTAACAATATAAAGATAAAAGATATAACCGAAAATGAGTATTTTCAAAATAGATTTAATTGGCATTTACCGATTTATTTTGATTTGAGGTTTAAAATTAATTAATAAATTTTAGATTTTTACTGTTTATTCCATTTTTTGCTGAATTCTTCTGCATTATTTTCAATCCATTCAAAAACACAGTCGTTGCAGTCCAATTCAGGGCATATTTTTGTTTTTTCAGACTTATATTTTACAATTTCGTTAATTTGTTCATCCATGTAACATTTAAAATCATCCAACTTCATAACTATTTCCTGCCTCCCCAGTTTATATTATCGGAAATCTGCTTATTTTAATGAATTTTTTAAAAAAATCAAAATATTATTTGATGTAATTCATCATATTTTATATACTAAAATTAATTATCAATTGCAACAAAAAAATGGAGGAAAATATGATAAGAAAGGCTATATTTTTTGAAGAAGCTTATAAACAAGGAATACTTCCTACAATAGTTAATGGTTATATTTTTTCAATAAATGTACCAGATATGGATGATGTATCTAAAAAATTGGATCCATTTTTAATAAAAATGATTTCATACAGCGGTTTAAAAACTATTATGCCGTTTGAGGATGGCGTTAAATTTCAGGCTCAGGGTAAAAGCATGTACTGTATGCTGGAAAATCAAAATTATCCTCAAAAACATGTTGAGCCTGCATCAAGATCCGTTAATTCAACGGCTTATATGCCTCATAGATTCAGTGAATGCGATATTTTCTTTACAAAAGATAATAAATTTAGAGTTATATTGCCAAAACAGGCACATGAATCTTTTGATTCTTTTACTGTTAATTTCCCTGGTAAAGGAGATATTTGTGTTTTATATTATATATATGATCAGGATCTTGAAAATGTAGTTTTCCCTTTTATGCAAGATAACATCAGTTTTATTTTAAGAGAGGATTTAGGGATAAGAAAGCCAGATGCGGATAATATTTCCAAGAAATTTATGGCAATCGTCAGAGAATTTCACATGTAAATTATATATATACGGATAAATTTTAAGCTTGATCCCGATCCAGGCCTGTCTAAAACGGCAAAGACTTTTTAAACAGTTTCAGATCGGGATTATTTATTTTTAGATATCTTAAAAATATTTAATAAATAGTTAGAGTTTTTACCTGGTTATAGCCGAAATAGATAATGGGAAATACTAATTAGTTTGGTAAAAAACCGTTATCCGTGGATGGAATATTTATTTTATGAAAGAACTGATTAAAGCGTTTATAAAATATTTATTTATTATAATATTACTCTTTATTTTAATATTTATATTTGTTTTTATATTCAATTTGATGCCTTTATTCAAGTTAACTATGTCAAACAAATCAATGACAGACGTTGCCAAAATGATTGCCGTACCATCATTTTATCATTCTGTTTTTAATGCGATAATAATTTCTTTATTCTTTTACAGTGTTTTTGTAATGAATTATTTTAAAAAATTAAAATTTTTTGCTTTTTTAATTCCGCTGATAATTAGTGGTTTAATATTTTTTTCAATTTTAAATTATTTAAAGCCGCAGATTAAGGATTTGAATTTTGGCCGTATAAATGATGCCAATATGTATTTTACAAAGAATGCATTTTATGAATACACGGACTATAAAATTTATATCGGTAAAATAGATAAAACAAAGATTGATAATATGATAATCGTTAAAAACGACGAAAGTGTTTTTAATGATTATTATTTTGGTAAAAAGCCTTTAAAGAGTGGTTTAACAAGAAATTTTGGTGGAATAAGCATATACAGTAATTGCAATGTCAATATAGATCAAGATAAAATTAATATTTCATATTTAAGTAATACAGGTAAAAAAGACTCTTTGTTATTTACAAATGAGCAGTTAAGACAATATAATTTGAGAAGCACAAAAAAAATTGAAGGATTTTTTAAAAATATTGGCGATATTTCTAAGAGGTTAATCGAATCACAAAAGATATTATTTAATTTATTATTATGGCTTTCCATATCGTTTTTTTTATTATCGTTATCACAACTCATTAATGTAAAAAACAATCCATTTTTGTCATTTGTTTTGAATTTTTTGTTTTTAATACTTTTTTATATATTTTTTATAACATTGTGCGATATATATAAAAGGCTTGTGTTTCAGTATATAACGGATAAATTTTTTAAGGAAACAGTATTGAGTTTTACGATGATAGTGCTGGGTTTATTAATGCTTTTAATCAGATTTTTATTTTTTAAATCTTATACTTGGGAAAGTGAATAATGGCTGTATCTGATAATATTAGGAAAATTAACAGCAAGACTCATGTGTTTTTTTTCGTCTGTTTTTTTATAGCATTTATTGTGAGTGTAATTTTTGCGTTTTATATGTTTTCGAAGAATAGTTTTACTCCTAGTTTTGTAGAAAAAGCAAAATTTATTATGGATAAGAATATTATGGAAAGATGTCATAAAAAATTTATGATATCCTATATAATGAATTATTCATTAATATTTTATATAAGAAATATTTTCCTTGTCTCCCTTATTTTCTTTTGCTTTAATTATTCTTTAGTGGTAAATAAAGGCGATTTAATAACTGCGGACGGCAAGAATATAATGTTTTATGAAATCGTTAGGCATGGATTATATATTTTAATATTTTTGACAGTTGTTTATTATATTTGTTTTGATTTTATTTTGCCTCGCAGTGAGAGGCGAATTAGATGGATCAATGAGATTACTTATAATACAATGGTGCTTTTAGATACCGCAAACAAAATGTATTTCAATAAAAATCTGGAAGGATCATTATATTATTACAAAGAATATTTGAATATAATTGAAGATGATGAAGCGGCTATGGAAAGAATTAGAATTATAAGAAATACAATGTATACCAATGATTTTGAAAAAAATAAAAAAATAAACGTCGAAGAGCCGCCGGATACAACAACAGATTATTTTAAGCTTGCCGATAGGTATTATGAAAAAAAAGATTATTACTCTGCATGGTATTATTATAATTATATTGCGCATAATGATAATATTAGAAAGCAAGAGGCTGCTGAAAAAATTAAAAATATAAAAAAAATAATTCAATATGAAAATTCTATGAAAACCGATAAAGAAAAGTTAAGTATGGCAGATCTTATGAAATTTATCGATGATAAGGACAGAGAGATTCAAAGTATATATTTATTGAAAAATAAGGCAAAAAACCTCTTTGATGATAAAGAATATCAAAAATCATATTTTGTTTATAGTGATATTTTAAAAATCAATCCAAATTTACGGGATGTTATTGAAGATCAAAATCAGGTTTATAAAAAATTATCAGAAATCAGTGTTGAAATATCTTATGCTGATAAAGTTAAATTGCTTCCAGGTAAAATTAATTTTGTTTTTACAAAAGATAATTATAGGTTATTTCAATTTGGGAGGATAGTAAAGACATTTGACTCGTATTATCTGTATAATGTTAAAATAGTAGATTTTGATAAAAATTATAATATCAGGAATGTTATAATCAGTCCTTACGGTAGGACGATAGAAGTTAAAAATATTAAAAATAAAAATATTGAAAAGATATCCAATAAGATTACTTTATATTCTTATATGATGGATAATAAAAATATTGAATATAAACCTAGAATTTTCGATATGACAAATTTAACAAACGAAGAATATCCGGAGTATTTAATTGATCTACCGGCAAATCTTGAAGTATTCTATGATTTTTCATATGATTATAATAAAACACTCGGTTTTTCGCTTGTTAAACTTTTTATGCTTAAGAATATGGTTATGGAAGATAAAAAAGCCCTATCAATAGGATTAAATCTCGATTTTATAAAAACAGCCATATTGGATAAAATAAGCAGGATATTCTTGTTTTTTTCCATTTGTTTAATCTTTATAGGTCTTGCATGGAGATTAAAATCTTATTACATGGGGCATATCCCGCTCTCTCATTTTATATTAATGCTTGCGGTGCCGATCTCACTTTATTATTTTTTACAAGTTTTTAATATTCTTAATTCAACATTTTATTCTTTATTGATTTTAATCGGTGATTTTAACATGGTGTTAATAATAACTTTTGCAGTGAATATTCTTATAATGATTGCAAGCATTTTATTTGTGGCTTCAAGCAAATAAACCTAACAATTTTTAATAATGTATTAATAATTTGTAATTATCAGCAGTTTTTAAAGCTAACCGGCTCTGTGTAAAAAATGCGAGGGATTTTTATTGATATAGAAAGTTGAGGTGAAAAGAGAAAAATTAATTTATCCTTGAATATCGATTATAATTATTATATATTATATATAAAGTTCATTGAAATTTTTATTATATTTAAAATTCCTGAAGTAGCCAAGCTCTTTTAATGCATGGTATGCTATTATTGATGCACTGTTGGAAAGATTAAGAGATCTCACTTTGCCCGGCATTGGTATAGTTATCGAATTATTTATATCCGATTTTATAAGATCTACTGGTAAACCTTTAGTTTCCGAACCAAAAAGTATAATATCACCGGTTTTATATTTAAAATCAAAATAAGGATTTATTCCCTTGGTTGTAGCCATAATAATGCGCCTGTCAGAATATTTAGCTTTAAAATCGTTAAAATCCGGAATAACTTCGAGCTTCAGATTATCCCAGTAATCCAGACCGGCTCTTTTTAAATATCTGTCATTAAGACTGAATCCCAGTCTGCCGACAAGTATAAGATTGATATCGAGACCTACGGCAAGCCTTGCTATATTGCCTGTATTCTGGGGTATATCTGGATTGTAAAGAGCAATGCTTATCATGATTTTGAATATAATTAAAATTTAATCTATTGTCAATAATGGAGATGGTATGAGTAATACGGAGTTCAAATAAAAAAGCCCTCATGACGAAAT